>NZ_JBEOXU010000148.1:0-14165 GCF_040296725.1 Streptomyces sp. NPDC002044 | reverse complement strand
CAGCGGGAGTACGAGGAGGAGATCAACCGTGTCCGCCACCGTGCCCGGCCGCGTCAGGCGCCGCGCATGGACTGGGCTCAGCAGTAGAGCGGGGGTTTCCGCAGCGCCGCCTGCGCGGCGAGCCGGTCCCGCCCGGCGAACAGGGCGCGGGACAGGGCCAGCGCGGTGCGCCGCTCGGTGGGGGAGAGGTAGCGGTTGCGGGAGGACAGCGCGAGGCCGTCCTCCTCGCGGACGGTCGGTACGCCGACCACCTCGACGGGGAAGTTCAGGTCGGTCGCCATCCGCCGGATCAGCGCCAGCTGCTGCGCGTCCTTCTGGCCGAAGAGCGCCAGGTCGGGGCGGGTGAGGTGGAGCAGCTTGGCGACGACGGTCAGCATCCCGTCGAAGTGCCCGGGACGGGTGGCCCCCTCGAGGCGCCCGCCCATGGGCCCGGCGCTGACCCGCACCTGCGGGTCGCCGCCCGGGTAGACCTCGTCGACGGCCGGGGCGAACACCGCGTCGGCGCCCGCCTCCCCGGCGATCGCGAGATCGGCCTCCAGGGTGCGCGGGTAGCGGTCGAGGTCCTCGCCCGCCCCGAACTGCAGCGGGTTGACGAAGACGGTGACGACGACCTGGCCGTCCGGCCCGGCCTGCTCCCGGGCGGTGCGGATCAGGGTGGCGTGCCCCTCGTGCAGGGCGCCCATGGTCATCACCACGGCCCGGCGGCCGGTGCGCGGCAGCGCGTGGAGCTCCGCGGCGGTGTGCAGCAGCAGCCGGCTCATCCGGTGCCGTCCTCGTCCGCGAGCACCCCGAGGAGGTCCTCGGCCAGCTCGGGCTTGAGCAGACCGTGCGCGAGCGCCCGGTCGGCGGTGGTCCGGGCCATCGCCAGGTACCCGGCGACCGCGCCGGGCGCGTGCCGGCGCAGCTCGGCGACGTGCGCGGCGACCGTACCGGCGTCCCCGCGGGCCACCGGGCCGGTCAGGGCGGCGTCGCCGGAGCGCAGGGCGTTGTCGAGGGCCGCGCCGAGCAGCGGGCCGAGCATCCGGTCGGGGCGCTCGACCCCGGCCGTGCGCAGCAGCTCCAGCGACTGGGCGACCAGGGTGACCAGGTGGTTCGCGCCGAGGGCCAGGGCCGCGTGGTAGAGCGGGCGGTTCTCCTCCGCGATCCACTCGGGCTCCCCGCCCATCTCGATGACCAGCGCCTCGGCGGCGAGCCGCAGCTCGTCGGGGGCGGTGATCCCGAAGGCGCAGCCGGCCAGCCGCTGCACGTCCACCTCGGTGCCGGTGAAGGTCATCGCCGGGTGCAGGGCCAGCGGCAGCGCGCCCGCGCGCCGCGCCGGGTCGAGCACGGCGGTCCCGTACCGCCCGGACGTGTGCACGAGGAGCTGGCCGGGCCGGATCGCACCGGTCTCGGCGAGGCCCTCGACCAGCGACGCGAGCGCGTCGTCGGGGACGGTGAGGAGCACCAGGTCGGCCCGCTCCAGCACCTGCGCGGGCGGGACCAGCGGCACGTCGGGCAGGAGCCGCGCGGCGCGGCGCACGGACGCGTCGGAGACGCCGGACACGGCCACGGGCACGTGCCCGGCCTGCTGGAGCGCACGGGCCAGCGCGGGGCCGACCCGCCCGGCTCCGACGACGCCGACGGCCAGCCGGGCAGGGCGGGGCTGCTGTGATGGGTTCACGCGGGGAGGGCCTTCCGTTCCAGTCCGCGGGGGGTACCGGACGTTACGCCGCCATGCTAGCCCCTGGCCCTGCTGGCCGGTCGGCGATGATCGGGAGCTATGAACGAGGACAACGGCGAGCACGACGAGGACACCGCACGCGCGAAGCGCCTGGTGGCGGCCTGGCGGGGGGCGGACCGCACCCTGTCCCGGAGCCTCCTGGAGCCGACGGTGGGGGAACTGCTGGACCTGCTCCGGGACGCCCCGTACGCCATGGACGAGCCGGCCGACGTGTACGGCGACGGGGTGGTCGCCGAGCTGGAGCGCCGGGTCGCGCGGCTGCTGGGCACCGAGGACGCCGCGTTCTTCCCGACCGGGACGATGGCGCAGCAGGTCGCGCTGCGCTGCTGGGCGGCCCGGACCGGCGACCCGGTGGTGGCCCTGCACCCGATGTCCCACCCCGAGCGGTGGGAGGGCGGCGCGCTGTCGGCGGTCTCCGGCCTGCGGGTGGCGCACCCGACGGTCGAGCCGCGCCAGCCGACGCCCGCCGAGGTCCGGGACCTCGCGGAGCCCTTCGGCACGCTGATGCTGGAGCTGCCGCTGCGGGACGCGGGCTTCCTGCTGCCCTCGTGGGAGGAACTGGAGGCGCTGGTCGCCGCGGCCCGGGAGCGGGACGCGGTCGTCCACTTCGACGGGGCCCGCCTGTGGGAGTCGACGGTGCACTTCGGCCGCCCGCTCGCGGAGATCGCGGCACTGGCCGACTCGGTGTACGTGTCCTTCTACAAGTCGCTCGGCGGCCTCAGCGGCGCGTGCCTGGCGGGCCCGAGGTCCTTCGTGGAGGAGACCAGGGTCTGGCGCCACCGGTACGGCGGGCAGGTCTTCCGGCAGTTCCCCCAGGCGCTGTCGGCCCTGGCCGGACTGGAGCGGGAGCTGCCGCTCCTGCCGCGGTACGTCGCGCAGGCGCGGATGGTGGCGCGGGAACTGCGGGACGGCTTCGAGGCGGCCGGGATCCCGTGGTTCCGCGTCCACCCGGAGGTGCCGCACACCCACCAGTTCCAGGTCTGGCTCCCGTACGAACCGGACCGGCTGACCGAGGCGGGCGTGCGGCTGGCGGAGGACACCGGCCGGGTTCTGTTCCGGCGCTGGTGCGCCGACGGCCCGCCCGGCCTGTCGATGACGGAGCTGGAGGTGACGGAGCCGGGGCTGTCGTGGACGCCGCGGGAGGTCGGGGAGGCGGTCGCCGCCTTCACGGCCCGCCTGTAGCCGGAGGCCCGCGCCGAGCCCCGCCCCGGCACCCGGAGCGGGGTGCGGGACCGCCCGCGCGGACCGCTGAGCCCGCGCGCCGGAGCGGGTACGCGCCCGCCGCGCCCGGGGCCGACGCACCGAATTCCGCCAATGTGACCGGCCCGAAGCCGCCGCGGCGTTACCTTCCCTTCACAGGAATGACCGGCGACCGCGCCCGGAGGAGACCCCATGACCGCTCAGCCCGTGTGGCAGAAGTCCTCGTTCTGCGACGAGGGGGACGCCTGCGTCCACGTCGCAGCGACCCCCGGTTCGCTCGTGCGCGTCGCCGACCGCGCCGATCCGGCGCACCTGGTGCTCGCCACGACCCAGGCCGCCTGGGCCGACTTCCTGCGCGCCGTCAAAGAGTCCGGCTGACCGGAGGCGTCGGCGCCCCCGCCGCGCCGACGCCGCTCACCGTCAGGGGATTTTGTCCGATTAGCGCGTATCTTCGGCCCATGCCCACGCCCTACGGATCCCGCGGCGGCATGGCGTTCAGCCCTGCTGAGCTGCACGTGCTCAGGCGCTCGCTCGCCCACGCCCTCCAGTCCTCCTCGGCTCCCCTGTCGGCCGCGGAGGTCCAGGACTGTCTGCGCCTCGCGCGGTCGGTGGACGACGCGGGCGCGGAGGCCGCCCGGCTCAGAGCCTTCCTCCTGGAGGACCTCGCGCGCTACCGGGGCGCGCTCCCCGGCAGCCTCTCCGGCTATCTGGAGCTGCTCCAGGACGCCCTGGCCGCCGGATACGAGCCGGTGCCGGACGACCTCGCCGCCCTGCGCGCCCTGCGGGCCAACCCGCTCGCCGCGGCGGTGCTGGACCGGGCCCAGGCCGTCGCCGAGCGCTCCGTACGCCGACGGCTCCGCACCGCCCCCGCGCCCCGCACCCGGCTGCTGGCACTGGCCGGGGGCCAGGGCGGCGGCGGCGAGTCCGGGCGGCCGCCCGTTCCGGCGCCGCAGCCCAAGGACCGGCCGAAGCCGGAACGCCCCGTCCCCACCCCGGGCGAGGTGTTCCCGCCGCGCCGCAATCCCGGCCCGCCCCCGGCGGAGGGCCGAGCCGCCGGGTAGCTAGGCTGAGGGGCATGGACTACGTTTCCGCGCTCGTGCCCCCCATCGTGATGGCCGCGTTCTTCATCGCTCTCGTCGTGACGATCGTGAAGACCCAGGGCGGCGCCAACAAGGCCAAGGAGGACGCGGCGGTCGACGCCGTGCTCGCCCGGGCCGAGGCCGCCCGGCAGCCCCGGAAGTAGCACCGCAGAGCCTTCGGGCACCACGGGCGTACGGCCACCGCGGCCGTGCGCCCGATTTGTTGCGCGTTGCCGCCGCGATGGCCGGGCAATTCACCCCAATCCGCACTATCGTGCTGGTGTGCCTCGCCCCTTGGGAGATCTCGAAGACGCCGTCATGACGCGGGTGTGGCAGTGGAACCGCCCGGTCACCGTTCGGGAAGTACTGGAAGACCTCCAGCAGGAACGGTCCATCGCCTACACCACGGTCATGACCGTGATGGACAATCTTCACCAGAAGGGCTGGGTCCGCCGTGAGGCGGAAGGACGCGCCTATCGGTATACGGCCGTCTCCACCCGCCCCGCCTACTCGGCCGCACTGATGAACGAAGCCTGGTCGACGAGTGACAACCCCGCGGCCGCCCTCGTCGCCTTCTTCGGCATGATGTCGGCGGAACAGCGCGAAGCCCTCCGGGACGCCGTCCGGATCGTCCAGCACGACGACGAGGCCGCGGACACGGTCACCGCCGCGGCCGGCGCCGTCGCCGCGGCCGCGGAATCCGCGGAAGTCCCGGCCTCCGCTCCCGCCGCGGGCGAAGGGGAAGAGCGCTCCGGCGAGCACCCCGACGGTCCGGGGCGATAGCGTCCGGACCCATGGGAGAGTTTTCCGCTGCACCCGCAGAAACAGTGACGATCCGCCGTGCCCGCACCCGTGATGTTCCCGCGCTGCGCCGCCTGCTCGACCAGTACGTGCAGCAGCGGATCCTGCTCGACAAAGCCCCGGTGGTCCTTTATGAGGACATCCAGGAGTTCTGGGTCGCGGAACGCGACTCGGACCACGAGGTGGTCGGCTGCGGCGCTCTCCACGTGATGTGGGAAGACCTCGCCGAAGTGCGCACTCTCGCCGTGGACCGCGAGTTGAAGGGCGGCGGCGTCGGTCATCGGGTGCTGTCGCAGTTGTTGGAGACGGCACGGGCGCTCGGGGTGAGCCGGGTTTTCTGCCTGACCTTCGAAGTGGACTTCTTCGCGAAGCACGGGTTCACCGAGATCGGCGAGACGCCGGTCGAGACCGATGTGTACATCGAGCTCCTGCGTTCCTATGACGAGGGCGTCGCGGAGTTCCTCGGTCTCGAACGAGTGAAGCCGAACACCTTGGGCAACAGTCGCATGCTTCTGCACCTCTGATCGATCACCGCGGCTTTTCCCGTGTCCCACGCACCCGCGGCCTATGTCCGAATCGCGCACGTTTCCCGCCCTGTTGCGGTCTCGAACCTCTCCCCGGGGGTTTGTGTTTTTCCCGCAAAAGCGGTTTCCTTTCCGCGTACTGCTTTTCGATGAAAGGAAATCCCGGTGGCACAGAAGGTTCAGGTCCTTCTTGTCGACGACCTCGACGGCGGCGAGGCGGACGAGACGGTGACGTTCGCTCTGGACGGCAAGACCTACGAGATCGACCTCACCACCGCCAACGCTGAAAAGCTCCGCGGTCTGCTCGACCCGTACGCCAAGGGCGGCCGCCGCACCGGTGGCCGTGCCAACGCCGCCCGCGCCAAGGGCCGCGCCTCGGCGACGACCGGTAACCCGGACACCGCGGCGATCCGCGCGTGGGCCAAGGACAACGGTTACAACGTGAACGACCGCGGCCGCGTCCCGGCCGAGATCCGCGAGGCCTACGAGAAGACCCAGGGCTGACGGGTCCGGTGCGTGCGCCGCAATCGCGCCCGGTGGCATTGCGTCGCCGCCGCCGCGACCAGGCGTACGAGATCGGGCCCGCCCGCGGGCCCGGCGCCCTTCCCGGGAGCGGGCAGGGACGGCAGGAGCGCCTCACACCCCTTCTCGGGGGGCCGCAGCCAGACGGCGGCCTCCCGGGGGCCCTCTCCGGAGGGAGCCCCGGGCGGCTTCGGAGCGGTGATCCGGCCACCCTCACCCAGGGCGGCGAGATCCAGGGCCACCCCGCCCCACTCCAGCCAGGCGAGCAGCCCGTCGAGTTCGTCGGCGCTGCCCGGGGCCACCAGGAACCGCATCCGGCGCCCCATCAGGGCCACCGGCCCGGTGGCGACCGGCCCGCGCAGCAGGGCGGCCCCCGCGTCGGACGGCAGTTCCAGGACGTCGAACCGGGTTCCGGTGACGAGCTGGGCCGGCGGTCCGCCGACGACGGTCCAGCCGAGCACCCGCTCGTACCAGGAGGCGTACGCGTCCTCGCCGGGCGGTACGCGGGGCGACGGGACGGTGACGCTGCTGACGGCCATGCCCGGAGCAACTCCCGAATGCCCGGGGGGTTACGGCCGGTGTGACGCACCGCACGCGGATCAATGCGGAACGTAAAGATCCGCGGTGGTGGGGTCTCACATTCGGGACGCAACCGTGTTCGCCCTTAGCGGAGTGGACCGGCGTCACCGGCATGGAGTGTCCGTCACGGCGGGTAAGACATTCCTAGTGGATCGGGGCGACACGCTGATTTGTGCGGCTCCCGTTCGCCATCGGCGTACACGCGTGACGGGTATCTGTCTGGCCTGCGGGAACATCGTCTCCCACTATCGGGTTGGAGCAGTTGTCGGCTGTTCAGGCCGGTTTTCCTCACCGACGTGGGGGTGAGCCGCGGACGGATGTCGGCAGTTGGAATGAGCTGTCCCGCCCCGCGGGACTAGCATGCGGAAGGACAGGGCGGGGACCGACCCCGAACTGCCCGACCGCTCTGAGGAGCGATAAACGATGTTCGAGAGGTTCACCGACCGCGCGCGGCGGGTTGTCGTCCTGGCTCAGGAAGAAGCCCGGATGCTCAACCACAACTACATCGGCACCGAGCACATCCTCCTGGGCTTGATCCACGAGGGTGAGGGTGTCGCCGCTAAGGCCCTGGAGAGCCTCGGGATTTCGCTCGAGGCTGTTCGCCAGCAGGTTGAGGAGATCATCGGACAGGGGCAGCAGGCCCCTTCCGGCCACATCCCCTTCACCCCGCGGGCGAAGAAGGTCCTGGAGCTGTCGCTCCGAGAGGCCCTCCAGCTCGGCCACAACTACATCGGCACCGAGCACATCCTGCTCGGCCTGATCCGCGAGGGCGAGGGCGTCGCCGCCCAGGTCCTCGTGAAGCTGGGCGCCGACCTCAACCGGGTCAGGCAGCAGGTCATCCAGCTGCTCTCCGGTTACACCGGGGGCGGCAAGGAGTCGGCCACGGCCGGCGGCCCGGCCGAGGGCACGCCCTCGACCTCGCTCGTCCTGGACCAGTTCGGCCGCAACCTCACGCAGGCCGCCCGCGAATCCAAGCTCGACCCGGTCATCGGGCGCGAGAAGGAGATCGAGCGGGTCATGCAGGTCCTGTCCCGCCGGACCAAGAACAACCCGGTCCTCATCGGCGAGCCCGGCGTCGGCAAGACCGCCGTCGTCGAGGGCCTGGCGCAGGCGATCGTCAAGGGCGAGGTCCCCGAGACCCTCAAGGACAAGCACCTCTACACGCTTGACCTCGGTGCCCTGGTCGCCGGTTCCCGCTACCGCGGTGACTTCGAGGAGCGCCTGAAGAAGGTGCTCAAGGAGATCCGCACCCGCGGCGACATCATCCTGTTCATCGACGAGCTCCACACCCTCGTGGGTGCGGGCGCCGCCGAGGGCGCGATCGACGCGGCGAGCATCCTCAAGCCCATGCTGGCCCGTGGTGAGCTCCAGACCATCGGTGCCACGACGCTGGACGAGTACCGCAAGCACCTCGAGAAGGACGCGGCCCTCGAGCGCCGCTTCCAGCCGATCCAGGTGGCGGAGCCTTCCCTCCCCCACACGATCGAGATCCTCAAGGGCCTGCGGGACCGCTACGAGGCCCACCACCGCGTCTCCATCACGGACGAGGCCCTCGTCCAGGCGGCGACGCTGGCGGACCGGTACATCTCGGACCGCTTCCTCCCGGACAAGGCGATCGACCTGATCGACGAGGCCGGCTCCAGGATGCGCATCCGCCGGATGACCGCGCCGCCGGACCTCCGCGAGTTCGACGAGAAGATCGCGGGCGTGCGCCGCGACAAGGAGTCGGCCATCGACTCCCAGGACTTCGAGAAGGCGGCGTCTCTCCGCGACAAGGAGAAGCAGCTGCTGGCGGGGAAGGCCAAGCGCGAGAAGGAATGGAAGGCCGGCGACATGGACGTCGTCGCCGAGGTCGACGGCGAGCTCATCGCCGAAGTCCTCGCGACCGCGACCGGCATTCCCGTCTTCAAGCTCACCGAGGAGGAGTCCTCGCGACTGCTCCGCATGGAAGACGAGCTGCACCGTCGGGTCATCGGCCAGAAGGACGCCATCAAGGCGCTCTCCCAGGCGATCCGCCGTACCCGTGCGGGTCTGAAGGACCCGAAGCGCCCGGGTGGCTCGTTCATCTTCGCCGGTCCGTCCGGTGTCGGTAAGACCGAGCTCTCGAAGACGCTCGCCGAATTCCTCTTCGGCGACGAGGACGCGCTGATCTCCCTCGACATGTCGGAGTTCAGCGAGAAGCACACGGTTTCCCGTCTCTTCGGTTCGCCCCCCGGCTACGTGGGCTACGAAGAGGGCGGCCAGCTCACCGAGAAGGTGCGCCGCAAGCCGTTCTCCGTCGTCCTCTTCGACGAGGTCGAGAAGGCCCACCCGGATATCTTCAATTCCCTTCTCCAGATCCTGGAGGACGGTCGTCTGACCGACTCCCAGGGCCGGGTCGTGGACTTCAAGAACACGGTCATCATCATGACGACCAACCTGGGTACGCGGGACATCTCGAAGGGGTTCAACCTGGGCTTCGCGGCGCAGGGCGACACCAAGACCGGATACGACCGGATGAAGGCGAAGGTCAACGAAGAGCTCAAGCAGCACTTCCGGCCGGAGTTCCTCAACCGTGTCGATGACACGGTCGTCTTCCACCAGCTCACCGAGGAAGACATCATCCAGATCGTCGACCTCATGATCGCCAAGGTCGACGAGCGCCTGAAGGACCGCGACATGGGCATCGAGCTGAGCGGCGACGCGAAGCTCCTGCTCGCCAAGCGCGGCTACGACCCGATCATGGGCGCCCGCCCGCTGCGCCGGACCATTCAGCGCGAGATCGAGGACCTGCTCTCGGAGAAGATCCTCTTCGGCGAGCTGCGTTCCGGTCAGATCGTGGTCGTCGGCAAGGAGGGTGAGGGCGACGACGCCAAGTTCACCTTCCGCGGCGAGGAGAAGACGGCCCTGCCGGACCTCCCCCCGATCGAGGCCACGGGCTCCGGCCCGGACCTGTCGAAGGGCGCGTGACCGCCGCCTAGCGGCAGCGGTACGTACGAAGGGGCGGCGGACCGGCCGGCGGCGGGGAGCAGGGCGCGCAGGAGCAGCTGGGTCTCGCGGCCGGGCGCCACGGCCAGCTCGTCGCGCATCCGGCGGGCGCACAGCTCGTACCAGCGCCGCACGCAGGCGAGTTCGCCGCGGCGGCCGTGCGCGGACATCAGCGCGCGGTAGGTCTCCTCGTGGTGGCGGTCGATCTCCAGCGTGCGCTTGCAGAGCTCTATCAGCTCGACGGAGTCCTCGCGGGTCTCGGCGTCGGCGCGCAGCGCGCCCAGGGCCCGCAGGGCGAGCGCCCTGAGGTACTCGCGCTGTTCGACGACCCAGTCGGCGCTCTCGCCGCGCAGGAACTCGCCGCCGTACAGGTCGAGCGCCGCCCGCAGCCGGGCCCGGGCGAGCGGGGCGTCCCGGGCCACGGAGGCCCGCAGGCCGGTGTGCACCAGCTCCTGGAACCGGTCGAGGTCGGACCACAGGCCGCTGACGTGCAGGACGTACCCGAAGTCCCGGTAGACCAGCCGGATCCCCGAGTCGCCCGGGTGGTCGGGGTGGGCGTCGAGCACCCGGCGCAGGGCGTGGGCCGCGACCTTCAGGGAGCTGCCGGCGGTGCTGTCGGTGCCGGGCCACAGGGACTCGTAGAGCCGGTCGCGGGTGAGCATCTGGCCGCGGTGCACCACGAGGTACTGGAAGAGGCCGCGGGCCTTGCCGGCCCTCCAGCGCTCCACGCGGGCGCCGTTGACGGTCAGTTCGAAGTCGCCGAGGAAGCGCACCCGTACCCTCGGCTCCGCTGTCTCGATCGCTGCGGTGCTCATGGAGCCCTCCCCGTGGTCTGCGCCTGCCGCTCTGCCTGCGACGAGTGTGTTCGGGGGGCCTACAAGCGCTCTACAACGGCCGGAACGGCACTGTGTAGAGCGGTGATAGGCCGGTTCTCCACCCTGATGAGCACGACCACCCGAACCGCCGACTCCGAAATGAGGGCTGTTTCATGACCAGCACCGACACCCGGCTTCAGAAGGTCGTCATCCTGGGCGGCGGCACGGCCGGCTGGATGACCGCCGCGTATCTCGGGAAGGCGCTCCAGGGCACGGTCGACATCACCGTGCTGGAGGCGCCCTCCATTCCGCGCATCGGCGTCGGCGAGGCCACGGTGCCCAACCTCCAGCGGTCGTTCTTCGACTACCTGGGCATCGCCGAGGACGAATGGATGCGGGAGTGCAACGCCAGTTTCAAGATGGCCGTGCGCTTCGTCAACTGGCGTACGGGCGGGCAGGGCGAGGCGACGGCGCGCGAGCTCCCGGACGGCGGCCCGGACCACTTCTACCACCCGTTCGGCCTGCTTCCCGACTACGACCACACCCCGCTGTCGCACTACTGGTTCAAGCGCAAGTACGAGGGGCGCACCACGGAGCCGTTCGACTACGCCTGCTTCCGCGAGCCCCCCGTGATGGACGCGATGAAGGCGCCGCGCTGGCTGGACGGCCGCCCGGCCACCCGGTACGCGTGGCACTTCGACGCCCAGCTCGTGGCCGACTTCCTGCGCCGCTTCGCCACGGAGAAGCAGGGCGTCAAGCACGTGCAGGACGAGATGACGCGCGTCGAGCAGGACGACCGCGGCTATGTGACCCGGCTGCACACCAAGGGCGGACTGGCCCTGGAGGCCGACCTGTTCGTGGACTGCTCGGGCTTCCGCGGCCTGCTGATCAACCAGGCGCTGGGCGAGCCGTTCGTCGACATGAGCGACCACCTGCTGTGCGACAGCGCCGTGGCCACCGCCGTCGCGCACGACGACGAGGCGAACGGCGTCGAGCCGTACACCTCGTCCATCGCGATGTCCTCCGGCTGGGCCTGGAAGATCCCCATGCTGGGGCGCTTCGGCACCGGCTACGTGTACTCCAGCAAGTTCACCGACCAGGACACCGCCACCCGCGAGTTCGCGGACATGTGGGGCCTGGACGTGGAGGAGACGAAGTTCAACCACATCCGCTTCCGCGTCGGCCGCAACCGCCGCGCGTGGGTGAAGAACGTCGTCAGCATCGGTCTGTCGTCCTGCTTCCTGGAGCCGCTGGAGTCGACCGGCATCTACTTCATCACCGCGGCGATCTACCAGCTGGCCAAGCACTTCCCGGACAAGACCTTCAACAAGGGTCTGATCGACAGCTTCAACAACGAGATCGAGGTGATGTTCGACGACACCCGCGACTTCATCCAGGCGCACTTCTTCTACGCGCCGCGCAACGACACCCCGTTCTGGCAGGCGCAGAAGACGCTGACGCTCCCGGACAACATCCAGCAGAAGATCTCCGCCTACAAGGCCGGCCTGCCCATCAACTCGCCGATCACCGACGAGTCCACCTACTACGGCAACTTCGAGGCGGAGTTCCGCAACTTCTGGACGAACGGCAGCTACTACTGCATCTTCGCGGGCCTCGGCCTCGAGCCGGACGCCCCGCTGCCCTCCCTCGCCCACCGGCCGGAATCGGTCGCCGGCGCCGAGCCGCTCTTCGACACCGTCAAGCGCCAGCAGCAGAACTTGCTGGAGACCCTGCCCAGCGCATACGACTACCTGCGCCAACTGCACGGCGCGTAAGGCTTCCCGGCCACCGCGCCCGCCCCTCGGGCGCGCCGGTCGGTCCCCGCTCCCACGGCCCGGCAGCACGGCTCTCCCGCCGGCTGCCGGGCCGCAGTGTTTCAGCCACCTCAGGAGTCAGACATGCCCCACCACTCCGCGCCCCATCCCGCCGCACCACAACAGCAGCAGCCCGCGGCGCCGGACGCCCCGGACGAGTCCGCGGCCGCCGGGAGCCGCCGGGCCGACCTGCGGCCCTTCATGGCAGCCTTCCCCACCGGGGTGTCCGTCGTCACCACCCTGGACTCGGACGCCGCGCCGCACGGGCTGACGTGCAGCTCCGTCGCGAGCGTCGCGCTGGAGCCGCCCACCCTCGTGGTGTGCATACGGGCCGCGAGCCCGACGCTCGCCGTGCTCCTCGCCCAGGGCCACTTCGCCCTGAACCTGCTCCACGAGCGGGCCCGCGGCACCTCCGACCTGTTCGCCTCCGGGGCGCCCGACCGGTTCGACCGTACCGAGTGGCGGCTGCCGCTGGGCGCGGGCGGGCCGCACCTGACCGAGGACGCCCACGCCGTCGCGGACTGCGCCGTGGTGCGGACGGTCCGGTTCGGGGACCATACGGCCGTGTTCGCCGAGGTCGGCCGGGTGACCGTACGGGACGATCCGCAGCCCCTGCTCTACGGGCTGCGCCGCTACGCGCTCTGGTCCGATGCGGCCTCGGCGCCGCCGCCGGCCGCCGCCCTGCCCGCCTCCCTGCCCGCCGCCCCGCTCGTCCGGCCCGCCGCCACCGCCGAAGGAGGTACCCGTGTCATCCGCTGACCCGATGCCCGCGCTCCTGGTCGCCGTCCCCGTGGTGATCCTCGCCTGCCAGGCGGGGGCCGCCCTCTTCCGCCGGTTCGGCCAGCCGCCGGTGGTGGGCGAGATCGCCACCGGCATCCTGCTGGGCCCCTCGCTGCTGGGCTGGCTCTGGCCGGACGCGCAGCACTGGCTCTTCCCGCCGGCCGTGCTGCCGTACACCTCCGTCCTCGGTCAGCTCGGGCTGCTGGCCTTCATGTTCCTGGTCGGGCTGGAACTCGACCTGAAGAGCCTGCGCGGGCACACCCGCGTCGCGGTGGCCGTCAGCCAGGCCGGGATGCTGCTGCCGCTGGCCCTCGGCGCGCTCCTCGCGCTCGCGATGTACGGCGACTTCGCGCCGGACGGGGTGGGCCAGGTGCCGTTCACCCTGTTCATCGCGGTGGCCATGAGCATCACCGCGTTCCCCGTACTGGCCCGGATCCTCATCGACCGGGGGCTGTACGGGACCCCGCTCGGCGCGCTCGCCATGGCCTGCGCGGCCGTGGACGACGTCGTCGCGTGGTGCCTGCTCGCCCTGGTGGTGGCCCTGTCCTCGGCCGGCTCCCCGATGGAGGCGGCGGCCACGGCGGCGCTCGCCGTGGCCTTCACCCTCGTCATGTTCTACCTGGTGAGGCCGCTGCTGGCCCGCTGGGCGGCGCGCGCCGAGCGGTACCAGGACGGGATCGTGCTCGTCGCGCTGTTCAGCGGTCTGAGCCTGTCGGCGCTGGCCACGGACCGGATCGGCGTGCACGCCCTGTTCGGCGCGTTCCTGTTCGGGGTCGTCACCCCGCGC
This sequence comes from Streptomyces sp. NPDC002044, assembly GCF_040296725.1. Taxonomy (NCBI): domain Bacteria; kingdom Bacillati; phylum Actinomycetota; class Actinomycetes; order Kitasatosporales; family Streptomycetaceae; genus Streptomyces; species Streptomyces sp. NPDC002044. Next base: position 577 of record NZ_JBEOXU010000148.1, on the reverse strand, counting down.
ACGGGCCACCGCATCGAGGCGTCCGCGGCGCGGCTGCGGGCCTTCGCCGTGCCCGTGCTGCTGCCGCTGTTCTTCGTCCACACGGGGCTGCGCACGGACATCGGGGGCCTGACGGCCGCGCCCGAGCTGTGGCTGTGGGCGGGGGCGATCCTCGTGGTCGCCGTCCTCGGCAAATGGGGCGGCGCGACGGCGGCGGCCCGGGCCTGCGGCAGACCGTGGCGGGAGTCGATGTCGATCGGGGCGCTGATGAACTGCCGGGGGCTGACCGAGCTGGTGGTCCTCAACGTCGGCCTCGAACTCGGCGTCATCGGGCCGGAGCTGTTCACCATGCTCGTGCTGATGGCGCTCGTGACGACGGCCGCCACCAGCCCGGCGCTCACGCTGCTGCGCTCCGGGAGGGCGCCCCGTCCGCCCGTCCCCGTCAAGCCCGCACCCGAGAAGGCGCTCTCCTCCGGCTCCTGACGGGCGGCCGGACCCGGCGCCGCCGCGGTGCGGTCCCCGCGTACGGGACCGCGATGCAGCCAGACGATCTCGGCGTCGGCCCGCGTCGGCAGCTCCTCCTCCTCGCCCGCGTCGT
>NZ_JBEOXU010000147.1:0-14358 GCF_040296725.1 Streptomyces sp. NPDC002044 | reverse complement strand
ACGACCTGTTCTCGGTGCTGATGGGTGAGGACGTCGAAGCCCGGCGCTCCTTCATCCAGCGCAACGCCAAGGACGTCCGCTTCCTCGACATCTGATCGCGACCGCTTCCACGCCCCGCCGACGGGGGCCCACCGGCGTGACAGAGCCCGGCCGGGGGGCTACGTTCCCGGCCGGGCTCTGCGTAGGGGGGCGGGGGAGCTCCGGTCAGAGCTCCTCGTCGCGGTGGTCCGCCTCGCGCGGCGGGTCGTCCGCACGGTGGCGCGAGGGATCGTCCCGGGCCGGGTCGCGGGACGGCCGGCCGAACTCGGGGTGGACCGGGTCCGGGCCGGAGCCCTGGCGGCGCGCCGGCTCTTCGCGGCGCTTCCCCGGCTCTCGGCGATCGTCCTGCGCATCGCCCATGACGGCGACTCCTTCGCTTCCCTCGGCGTACTGGTGACGGCCTGCCCCTCCCACGCTGCCACGGTTCGTCACGTTCCGCACCACGAGAGGCACACACGGTCAGATGCGGGCCGGGTGGTGGGGCGGCTCCCGGAATGCGGACCGCGCCCGGGGATCCGAGGATGGACGCCACCACACCACACCTGTCGTCAGGAGTTTCCCCATGCTGGAGCGCACCCCGCGCACGGACCGCACCGAGATCACCTTCGTCCTTCCGGCGGACGCTCCGCCCGGACCGGTGAGCGTGGTCGGCGACTTCAACGACTGGCGGCCCGGCGCCCACACCCTGCGGACGCGCGAGGACGGGACGCGGGCCGTCACCGTCGAGTTGCCGAAGGAGAGCACCCACTCGTTCCGGTATCTGGCGGCCGGTGACTACTGGTTCAACGACGGGAGCATCGGCGACCAGGACGGCCCGAACAGCCGCCTGCACACCTGATCCGTCCGCCCCCGCCCGTGCGGGCCGGCCCTCGCGTCCGCACGGACCCGTTCACATGAACAGCGCGCCGACGAGGACGAAGTACGCTCCGGCCAGAGCGGTCAGCGCCAGCAGGGTCCCCCACGGGTGCGCGTGCCACCAGGACAGCCGTACGCCGGGGAACTGCCTCCTCAGCTCCTGGGGAGTCGAGGCCCGCGCGTCCTCCACCGGAACGTCCCGCAGCCGGCGTGTCAGCCGCTCGACGTCGGCGGCGCGCCACAGCCGCAGGTCGAGCACGTAAGGGCGGGTGCTCTCCGAGGTGATGACCACGCGTCCCGGCGTCGGGTCGAAGGGTCCGGCGCCGAACGTGATCGGGCGCAGCGCGGTCACGAACTCCAGCGGCGCGCTGTAGGTGTTCACGCCGAAGGCGTTGTCGATCCGGAGCTCGTCGCCGGCGACCGCGATCTCGGCCATGGACGTGCGCAGGGCCGTCATCACGAGCGTCGCCGCGACGGGCAGGACGATCAGCACCACGAAGGGGACGAGCCAGCCGACGCCGAACTCCCCCACGATCAGCGCCGCGAGGGAACAGCCCGCGGGAACGCCGATCATCCCGTACAGCGCCAGCCGTCTCCGATAGACCGAGTTGTCCGGCTTGACGACCACGCGCGCACTCACCGTACTCACGGCATCCCCCCGATTCCCCGCGACCGTTCGCACCATCATGGGGCTCCGGCCCACGCCGCGACAGGGAGCATCTCGTCCTCGTCGCCGCGCCCTACAGGACGACGGGCAGGGCCCGGAGGCCGCGCATGAGGCGGGTCTGCCGCCATTCGAGGTCCTCGCCCGGGACGGCCGGCCGTATCCCCGGGAAGCGGGTGACGATCGCCCGGAGCGCGATCTCCGCCTCGGCCAGCGCGAGCGGCGCCCCGAGGCAGCGGTGGATGCCGTGCCCGAACGCGAGGTGGCCGGCGGCTCCGCTCCGGTCCAGGTCGAGCCGGTGCGGCTCCGCGAAGCGGGCCGGGTCGCGGTTCGCGGCTCCGGGGGCGATGAGGACCGCAACGCCCTCGGGGATGTCGGTCCCGCCGAGCCGGAGCGCTTCGGTGCTGTAGCGGAAGGTCGCGATCCCGACCGGGGAGTCGAAGCGCAGCAGTTCGTCGAGGGAGCCGGCGATCAGGCCGGGGTCCTCGCGCAGCCGGGCGAGGGACTCGGGGTGCTGGATGAGGGCCAGGACGGCGTTGGCGATGAAGTGGGTCGTCGTCTCGTGGCCGGCCACGAGCAGGAGCACGGCCAGGGAGACGACCTCGTCGGACTCCAGCGGTCCTTCGTCGCCCCGCTGGATCAGCAGGTGCAGGAGGCTTTCGCCGGGTGCGCGGCGCGCGGACCCGACGAGGCCGGTCATGTAGTCGCCGATGGCGTGCGAGGCGGCGTCGATGCGGTCCGGCCGGCCCGCGGCGAACAGTTCGTTCGACCACCAGGAGACCATGGCGCGGTCCTCCTCGGGCACCCCGAGCAGCCGGCAGATGACGGTGACGGGGAGGGGTGCGGCCAGGCCCTCCACGAGGTCGACCCGGGTGCCCGGCTCCCAGCCGTCGAGCAGGCCGTCGACGACCCGCTCGATGTACGGGCGCAGCCGCGCGACGGGACCCGCGGTGAAGAGCCGGGCCGCCGCCGCCCGCTGCCGGGTGTGCTGGGGCGGGTCGCTCGCGAGCATGTTCCGGGACACGGCCGGGTGCAGGTTCCGGCCGGAGGCCCGGCCGGCGAAGAACCGGGCCGTGTCCTTGGACAGCCGGGGGTCCGCGAAGGCCCGCCGGGCCTCGGCGTGACCGGTGACGAGGTAGGAGTAGTGCCCCTTGGAGCCGGTGGGGACCCTCTGGACCGGGGCCGCGTCGCGCAGGCGGTCGTAGGTCGCGTACGGGTCGCGGAAGAAGCCGGGATCGTGCAGGGGGTCGGTCATGATCCCGATCCGGCGGCCGTGGCGGACGGTTCGGCCGCGGCGGTGTCCCGGGGCCGGCGGCGGAGGTGGGCGCGCGTCACGGGCAGGAGCCACGCGGTCTCCGCCCGGAGGTCCCCCGTACGGGAGTGCGTACCGGCGGCGGGAGGCGCTTGCGCCGCGCCGGGCCCGTCGCCCGCTCGCCGCGCCGCGTCGCCCGCTCGCTTCGCCGCGACGGCCGCGGCAAGAACCGCTGCTTCCACTTCCGCGTTCCCTTCCGGGGTGCCGGCTTCTCCGCGGTCCGCGACCGCACCGGCCGCCGCTGCCTCCGGCCGCACGCAACGGTACCCGCGCAGGGCCGGCACTCCGTCGTCGGTCCCGAGCACGCGGCGGTGGAGGTGGAAGTCGAAGTCCTGCCCGCGGGCGCCGCACGCGCCGTCACCGCGCGACCCCGCCCCGCCCGTACGCCACCGGCGCGGCAGAGAGCGCGGCGGGTCCGGAGCGGAGCCGACCCGCCGCTGCCGCCACGGCCGGGGCACTCCCCTAGGGTGACCCCATGCCTGCCACGTTGAGTTCCCCCAAGGCCGCCGCCGCGCTCCGAACATCGGCGCGCGTCTCCGTCGAGTTGCTGCTGGTCCTCGCCATGGCCGCCGTGGCCCTGTGGCTGCTGGGCAGGATGTGGTCGGTCGTCTGGCCGCTCATAGTCGCTCTGTTCCTCACCACGCTGACCTGGCCCGTGGCCAACTTCCTGCGCCGGCGCGGCTGGCCGCCCGCTGTGGCGTCGGCGGTGGTGACCGTACTGTTCCTGCTCGTCGCCGCGGGCATCGTGGCGCTGATCGCGGTGCCGGTGGCCTCCCAGTCCGGCGAACTGGGCGACGGCGTGGTCGAGGGCATCCAGCGGCTGCGCGAGTGGGCCGCCGGGCCGCCGCTGAACATCGGCGACGACCAGATCACCGGCGCCTTCGACGCCGGGGTCGCCCGCATCCAGGACAGCGTCGGCAGCATGGTCTCCACGCTCCTCACCGGAGTGGGCACCGTGGTAGACGGTGTGGTCACCGCGGTCCTCTCGGTGTTCCTGATGTTCTTCTTCCTCAAGGACGGGCCGCGGTTCCTGCCGTGGCTCACCCGCCAGCTCCCCGGCCGGCTCGCCACCGACGTCCCGGTCGTGGCCGGGCGCGCGTGGGACACCCTGGGCGCGTTCGTGCGTTCCCAGGCGTTCGTCGGCCTGCTCGACGCCGTGTTCATCGGCCTCGGCCTGTGGATCGTGGGGGTGCCGCTGGTGCTTCCGCTCGCGGTGCTGACCTTCGTCTCGGCGTTCGTGCCGATCGTGGGTGCCCTGTTCGCCGGTTTCGTCGCGGTGCTCATCGCGCTGGTGTCGAACGGCCTGACGGACGCGCTCATCGTGCTGGCGATCATCGTCGTGGTGCAGCAGCTGGAGGGCAACGTCTTCCAGCCCATGATCCAGAGCCGCGGGCTCGGCCTGCACGCGGCGATGATCCTGCTGGCGGTGACCCTGGGCGGCAGCCTGGCGGGCGTGGTGGGCGCCCTGCTCGCGGTCCCGGTGGCCGCGCTGATCGCGGTGATCTGGAACTACCTGCGCGAGCAGCTCAGTGCCGCGCCGGAGGAACCGGCAGCGGAAGCGGGCGCCACCGTACGGCCCTAGGCGCTTTCGAGGGTCAGGTGGCCGGGGGCGAGCGAGCGCAGGAAGTCCCGGGCGTCGAAGAGTTCGCCCGCCGCGGCCACGCCGGTCCGGGCGGTCCGGCCGTCCAGGATGCGTACGGCGGCCTCCACGACGAGGGGTGCGGTGACCGCGTAGATGTCGCGGCCGGACGCCGTCGCCCGGCGGTGGGCGCCGGCCCGGGTCGCGACCACGTCGACGACGAACGTCTGCGCCGAGCGCCCGTCGGCGTCCACGGCCGTGGGCGGGGGCGTCGCGGGGTCGCCCAGGTCGCGCAGGGGCGCCTCGTTGATGCGGACGTGGATCTCCGGGACCTTGAGGTGGCGGGAGATGGTGACCTGGTCGGCCGTGGAGAGCGCGGTGACCTTCCGGGTGCCCAGCGGGGGCGGGAAGTCCCAGGTGGAGGTCTGCGGCGGACCCTCGGGCCGAACCAGGCGGTTGCCGGTGAAGACGAGGTGCCGCCCGGCGTTGCGGCGGACCGTCTTGCGGGTTCCCTCGGTCGGGTGCCAGCTGTCGAGGGCGATCGTGACCGTGATCTCGTCGGCGTCCGGCCAGTCGCCCATCGCCGTACTGGCCAGCAGGTCGCCCAGCCCGCCGTAGAACGCCATCGACGGGACGATCACCACGGCGGCGGCGCGGGCCCGGTCGTCGTAGCGCAGGAACGTCTCGACGGTGACGGCCTGTTCCGCGGCGACGTCCAGGTACGGGATGCCGGCGCGCAGGGCCGCCTCCACGACGGGGGGCACGGTGTCCGCGAAGGGTCCGGCGCAGTTGACGACCGCCGCCGCGCCCGAGAGCGCGCGGTCCAGGGACGACGGATCGGCGAGGGAGGCGACGCGGGGCCGCGCGCCGGGGTGGGACCGGGCCGCGGCGTGGAGCCGGTCCGCGTCCCGGCCGATGAGGACCGGGCTGTGGCCGCGGCGGCGCAGTTCGGCGGTGACGAAGGCGGCGGTGTGGCCGTAGGCGCCGACGACCGCGACGGTCGGGTGGTGTGTGCTCATGTGCCCCATGGTCACCGCACCGCGGGGTGGGTACGAGTGGCCGAAACGACGAGATGCGTACACTTTCGGACATGACGTCCGTGGTGTTGGCGCTGTACGACGGGGCGATGCTGTTCGAGGCCGCCGCGGCCTGCGAGGTGTTCGGTGTGGACCGCGGGCTGACCGACGCCTGGTATGACTTCCGGGTGTGCGGCCCGCGCGAGGCCCGGCTCGGCGGCTGGTTGCGCGTCGACACCCCACACGGCTTCGACGCCCTCGCGGAGGCGGACACCGTCGTCGTCCCGGCCTGCGCCGATGTCGACGCCGACCTGCCGGGCGACCTGGTGGAGACCGTACGGGCGGCCCACGACCGGGGGGCCCGGATCGTCTCGCTGTGCACGGGGGCGTTCGTGCTGGCCGCCGCGGGCGTGCTGGACGGGCGTCGCGCCACCACGCACTGGGAGCACACCGCCGCGCTCGCGGCCCGCTACCCCCGCGTCGAGGTCGACCCGGACGTCCTCTACATCGACGACCGGGGCGTGCTGACCTCCGCGGGCAAGGCCGCCGGAATGGACCTGTGCCTGCACCTCGTCACCGCCGACCACGGCGCGGCCGTCGCCAACGCGCTGGCCCGCCGGCTGGTGGTTCCGGCCCGCCGCGCGGGCGGCCAGGCCCAGTTCATCGCCGCCCCGCCGGCCGCCGACACCGGTCACGCGCTCTCGGAGCTGCTGCACTGGATGGGCGGGCGGCTGGACGAGCCGCTGACCGTGCCCGACCTGGCCCGCCGGATGAACATGAGCACGCGGAACCTGACCCGCCGCTTCGCCGCCGCCACCGGCACCACGCCGCTGCGCTGGCTGCACACCCAGCGCGTCCACCGGGCCCAGGAGCTCCTGGAAACCACCGACGACAGCATCGAGCTCATCGCCTCCCGCACCGGCATGGGCACCGCCACCACCCTGCGCCGCCACTTCCACCGCGCGCTCGGCGTGCCCCCGGATGTGTACCGGCGTACGTTCCGCACCCACCGCCCGCCGGAGGCCGCTGACTGACGGGCCCCCGTCGTCGAGGCCCCGGCGAGGGCCCCCGGCGGTGTCCGTCGGGGGCCCGGCACCGGCTACGGCGCGGGGAGTTCCGCGAAGTCGGCGACCAGGCCCCTGTGGTGGCCGGCCGTGCCGAGGGCCAGGGAGTCGGCCTTGGCGCGCTTGAGGTAGAGGTGGGCCGGATGCTCCCAGGTCATGCCGATCCCGCCGTGCAGCTGGACGCACTCCTCCGCGGCCCGGACGGCGACCCCCGAGCAGTGGGCCTGGGCGACGGCCACCGTCAGGGGCGCGTCGGGCGACCCGGTGGCCAGCGCGTCGGCCGCGGCCCGGGCGGCGGCGCGGGCGGACGCCACGTCGAGCCAGAGCCGGGCGAGGCGGTGCTTGAGGGCCTGGAAGGAGCCGACGGGCCGGTTGAACTGGTGGCGTCCCCGTACGTATCCCACGGTCTGTGTCAGGCACCATTCGGCGATCCCGAGCTGTTCGGAGGCCAGCAGACCGGCCGCGGACAGCAGCGCGCCGGCCACCGCCGCCCGGGCCGTCACCGGGTCCGCGAGGCGGGTTCCGGCGGCGGCGTCGAGGGTGACCCGGGCGAGCGGGCGGGTGAGATCCAGCGGTACGAGGGGCGTCAGTTCGGCGGAGGCGGCCGGTACGGCGTACAGCCCGGTGTCGGCGAGCACCAGCAGGACGTCGGCGGCGGCCGCGTCCGCCACGGAGGTGACGGTGCCGGTCAGCACTCCCCCGCCGCCGTCGCGGACCAGCGCCGGCAGGGGCGCGCCCGGGGCGAGGGTGAGCGGTACGGCCGGGGCGCACACCTGCCGTCCGGAGGCCAGCTCCCGCAGCAGCGGCGCGACGTCGGCCGTGTCGCAGCCGAGCAGGATCTCCGTCGCGAGCACGGAGCTGGTCAGGTAGGGCAGGGGGGCGACGGCCCGGCCCAGCTCCTCCAGGACGACGGCGGCCTCGCGGTGGCCCGCGCCCTGGCCGCCGAGCTTCTCGGGGACCAGGAGCCCGGCGGCGCCGATCCCGGCGGCCAGGGTGTCCCACAGGCCGGGGTCGTGCGGGCGGCCGCTCTCGGCCCGGGCGAGGACGGTCGCGGCGTCGCAGCGGTCGGCGAGCAACGACCGTACGGCTGAGCGGAGTTCCTCCTCGGTCTCGGAGTAGAGCAGGTCGAGGGGGGCGCTCGGGAGGGGCGAGTCGGTCATCGGGCCAGGTCCTTCCAGGCGAGGTCCTTGTCGTCGCGCGGTTCGGCGGGCAGGCCGAGGACGCGTTCGGCGACGATGTTGAGGAGGATTTCGCTGGTGCCGCCCTCGATGCTGTTGCCCTTGGCACGCAGGTAGCGGTATCCGGCGTCGCGGCCGGTGAAGTCGACGTGCTCGGGCCGGCTCATGGTCCAGTCCTCGTACAGGAGGCCCTCCTCGCCGAGGAGTTCGACTTCCAGTCCGCTGATCTCCTGGTTGAGCCGGGCGAAGGTGAGCTTCATGCCCGACCCCTCCGGGCCGGGCTGTCCGGCGACGAGCTGCTGGCGCAGCCGCTCGCCGGTGAGCCGGGCCACCTCGGCCTCGACCCACAGCTCCAGCAGGCGCTGGTGGAGGGCGTGGGTGCGCAGGGCGGGGCGCTCGCGCCAGGCGGCGGCGACCGGGGCGATCATGCCGCCCTCGCGCGGGATGCGCATGCCGCCGATGGAGACGCGTTCGTTCATCAGGGTGGTGCGGGCGACCGCCCAGCCCTCGCCGACGGCTCCGAGGCGGTGGGCGTCGGGGATGCGGACGCCGGTGAGGAACACCTCGTTGAACTCGGCCTCGCCGGTGATCTGGCGCAGCGGCCGGACCTCGACGCCGGGGGCGTGCATGTCGCAGAGGAAGTAGGTGATGCCGCGGTGCTTGGGGAGCGCCGGGTCGGTGCGGGCGATCAGGATGGCCCAGCGGGCGGTGTGGGCGCTGGAGGTCCACACCTTCTGGCCGTCCACCACCCATTGCGCGGCGGCCTCGTCGAGGACGGCGCGGGTGCCGAGCGCGGCGAGGTCGGAGCCGGCGCCGGGCTCGCTGAAGAGCTGGCACCAGACCTCCTCCCCGACCCACAGCGGGCGCAGGAAGCGGCGCTTCTGCTCGTCGGTGCCGTACGCGAGGAGGGTGGGGGCGGCCATGCCCAGGCCGATGCCGATGCGGCGTGGGTCGTTGTCGGGGGCGCCCGCGGCGTCCAGTTCGGCGTCGACGACGCTCTGGAGGGAGCGGGGGGCGCCGAGGCCGCCGAGGCCCTCGGGGTAGTGGACCCAGGCGAGTCCGGCGTCGAACCGGGCGCGCAGGAAGTCCGTACGGGGCGTGCCGGCGGGCGGGTGCGCGGCGAGCAGGTCCGCCACCCGGGTGCGCAGTTCCCCGGCGGTGGCGGTCATCGGGCGCCTCCGTCCAGGGCCGGTACGACGACGAGCCGGCCGGTGGTGGTGCCGTCGGCGACGCGTTGCACGGCGTCGGCGGCCCCGGCGAACGGGACCCGCTCGCTGACCAGCGGTTTGATGGCTCCGTCGGCGGCGAGCCGGGTCAGCTCGGCGTGGCAGGCCCCGATGGCGGCGGGCTCCTTGATGGCGTACAGCCCCCAGTGGAGGCCGAGGACGGCGTAGTTCTTCACGAGCGCGTGGTTGAGCGCGGGAGTGGGGACGGTGCCGCCCGCGAAGCCGACGACGACGATCCGGCCCTCGAAGGCGACGCACTTGGCGGAGGCGGTGTAGGCGTCGCCGCCGACCGGGTCGTAGACCACGTCGGCGCCGTGGCCGCCGGTGAACTCCTTGACGCGGGCGGCGATCGCGGCGGCGTCCTGCGTCTCGCGGTCGATCACCAGGTCGCAGCCGAGTTCCTCGGCGGTTCGCACCTTGGCCTTGCCGCCGACGACGCCGATGACGGTGGCCCCGGCGGCCCGGCCGAGCTGGACGGCGGCGCTGCCGACCCCGCCCGCGGCGGCGTGCACGAGGAGGGTCTCGCCGCGCTGGATCCGGGCCCGGCGGTGCAGGCCGAACCAGCCGGTCTGGTAGCCGATGTGCAGGGCGGCGGCCTCGGCGTCGTCGAGGGAGTCGGGGGCGGGGAGCAGGGCGCGGGCGGGCGCGGTGACGTACTCGGCGAAACCGCCGTGCGGGAGGGTGGGGTTGGCGATGACGCGGCGGCCGTCCTCGGTCTCGGCGCAGACCTCGACGCCGGGGGTGAAGGGCAGCGGGGGCTTGATCTGGTACTGGCCGCGGGCCAGCAGGGCGTCGGGGAAGTTGACGTTGGCAGCGAGCACCCGGAGCTTCACCTCGCCCTCGCCGGGCACCGGCTCCGGAACCTCTTCGAGGCGCATGGCCTCACGGGGCTCTCCGGGGGTATGTACTCGCCATGCCTTCATCCGGGGCCTCCAGCCGCCGTCGGTGAACCACGCTCCGGGCGCATACTAAGCGGTCGCTTGCCCTCCTGGGAACCCATGCGGGAAGGGATCGGCCCGGATGAGCGCCCGCGGTGCGGCCTCGCCGGGAACCATCCCGCCCATGTCCGCCCCGGCCGGAACGAGCGGCGTGCGCGGCGCGGTGATCCGGACCCGGCGCGAGCGGGCAGCCGCACCTCCCGCGGGGCCGGTCCTGTCACGGGATCCCGTCACCGGATTCCGTCACGGGCATGGTGATCTGCGCGTCCGCACGCTATCGATGCCCCCATGACGGACGACGCCACGAGCAACCACACCACCCCGGACGGCACTGCGCGCGGGCTGCCCGCGCCCCCGCCGCTCGGCGCGGCCGCCCTGCCCGCCGGGACGTACGCGGGGCAGGTGGTCCTGGTCACCGGCGGCGGTACCGGGCTGGGCAAGGCCATCGCCGCCGAGTTCGCCCGGCTCGGCGCCGACCTGGTGATCGCCGGCCGGCGGTCCGCGCGGCTGGAGGCGGCGCGCGCGGAACTGGCGGCCGTCCCCGGTGCGGGCCGGGTGACGGCCGCCGTCTGCGACATCCGGGACCCCGAGCGGATCGAGGAGGTCTTCGACGCGGCGCAGGCGGCGCACGGGCTGCCGGACGTACTGGTCAACAACGCGGCCGCCAACTTCCCCTCCCCCGCGGAGGACCTGTCCCCGAACGCCTGGCGGGCGGTGGTGGACATCACCCTGACCGGCACCTGGTTCATGACCCGCGCGTTCGGCCGCCGCCACCTCGCCGCGGGGACGCCGGGGTCCATCGTGAACATCGGCGCGTCGTACGCCTGGACGGGCGGCCCGGGTTTCGCGCACAGCGCGGCCGCCAAGGCCGGGGTGAAGAACCTGGTGGAGACCCTGGCCGTCGAGTGGGGCCCGTACGGCATCCAGGTCAACGGGCTCGTCCCCGGGCTGTTCCCGCACGCCGACATGACCGCGGACGTACGGGACGGCCTGGAGCGGGCGGCGCCCGACGCGAAGGACGCCCGGCAGCCGGCGCTGCGGGTGGGCGTCCCGCACGAGCTGGGCTGGGCCGCCACCTTCCTGGCCTCGCCGTACGCCCGTTTCGTCACCGGCCACACCCTGGTGGTCGACGGCGCCAACTGGCAGCGGCGGTCCCTGGTCCGGCCCGAGGTCGTCCCCGTACGGGAGCAGTTGGGGCGCGGGCCGTTCAGCCCGTGAACCGGTCCGGTCCAGTCCGGTGCGGCTCCGCCGCGGCCCGTCCCGCCGCGCGGGTGTGGCAGATTGCCTCCCGGAGGTGGCGCGGTGACGACGGTGCGGGCGACGAAGAGCGGTACGGGTGACACGGGCACGGGCGGCTCCGCGACGAGGGGGCGGCCGTCCCTGACGGAGCGGCGCCGGGAGGCCACGCGGTACGAGATCGCGGAGGCCGCGGCGGCGCTCTTCGCCGAGCGGGGGTACGAGGCGACGACCGTCGACGACATCGCGCGCGCGGCGGGGATCTCCCTGCGGACCTTCTACCGGTACTGCCCCACCAAGGAGGACGCCCTGACTCCGGTACTGACGGCCGGGGTCGCGGAGCTGGTGGAGCAACTGGCCCTGCGCCCGGCGGCGGAGCCGGTGACGCGGGCCGTGCAGGCGGCTTTCGCCGCCTCGACGGCCGGCGCGCGGTACGCCGAACCGGGCCGGACGGTCCGGCTGATCCAGGTGATGAGCGGGGTTCCGGCGATCCGGATGCGCTGGCTCGCCGCCGCCCGCGCGATGCAGGACCGCCTGGCCCCGGTCCTCGCGGCGCGCACCGGCCGCCCGGAATCCGATCTGGAGACCCGGCTGCTCGCGGCGGTCCTGATCGACGCGGTCACGGTGGCGCTGGAGTACTGGGCCGCCGGGGACGGCCGCGAACCGCTGACGGACGTGTCCGCGCGCGCCTTGGCCCTGCTCCGGATGGAGAACTGAGCCCGCACCCGGCGCGGCCCCGTCAGCCTCCCGTGAAGTGCGGGGGACGGCGCTGCGCCTTCGCCCCGTAGCCCTCGCGGCAGTCGTCGGAGGTGAGGGTGAGGGCCGCGGTCATGGCGACGCGGTCGAGAGCCGCCGGGAGCGCCGCGTCGGCGTAGGCGTCGACGGCGCGCTTGATCCCCTGGACGGCGAGCGGGGCGTTGGCGGCGATCTCGGCCGCCAGCGCGCGGGCGGTGGACTCCAGTTCCGCTACGGGGACCACCAGTTGGACCAGGCACAGGCGCCGGGCGGTCGCGGCGTCGATACGACGGCCCGTCAGCGCGAGGTACTTGGCCCAGCCGGCGCCCGCCTCGCGGGCGATGCGCAGATCGCCGCCCGCGTCGACCGCGACCCCCAACTGCGCCTCGGGCAGGGCGAACACGGCGTCCTCGGCGGCCACCCGGACGTCGGCCATCAGCGCCAGCTCGAAGCCGAAGCCGAGGCAGTACCCCTGGACGGCCGCGACCACCGGCTGCGGGAGGCGGGCGAGGACCGCGAAGCGTTCGTGGACCCAGCGGATCCCCTCGTAGTAGTTGCGGGTCCGCTCGGCGGCCGTCGCGCCGGAGACGGCGCCGCCGGGGGCGCTCACGTCGATGCCCGCGCAGAAGGCACGGCCCTCGGCCCGGAGCAGGACCGCCCTGACGTCCGGGTCGAAGCGGATGCGGTCGGCCAGCAGCCCCAGCTGCCGGGTGGACTCCCAGCTCCATCCGTTGAGCCGGTCGGGCCGGCACAGGGTGAGGACGGCGAGGCCGTCGGCCACCTCCAGCCGGATCCGTTCCTCGCCCTCCGCGATCTGCGTGCTGACGGTGTCGATCACCTGTGCCTGCACCCCCGCTGGAGACTGACGGACCGTCAGCTTAGGGGTGGCGGGTCAGCGGGGGAAGACCTCGAACAGCACCGCCGGGCGGCCGCCGAAGCGGGCTCCGGCCTGCTCGGCGTATCCGGTGAGGAATCCGCGTACGTACTCCTCGGGGTCCTGGTCGGTCAGCACCTCGATGTACGCCTTGTGCTCCATGAGGGACTTCACCGCCCGCTCCATGCCCGGCCCCGCGTCGGCGGCGTGCGTCGGGGTGCTCGTGCCGGTCACGGCCACCCAGCGCACCCCGTTCCAGGGCTCCAGTCCCTGTTCGGAGAGCAGCTCGGGGAAGATCCACCGATTGCCCGCGTCGGAGGCCGCGTCCAGGGTGGCGCGGCCGACGGCCTTGTGGTCGGGGGTGTTCCAGGCGCCGCCGCCGCCCTCGCCGCCCCAGGTGTCGCGGTGGTTCATGGTGATGACCAGTTCGGGGCGGTGCCTGCGAATGGCCGCGGCGATGTCCCGGCGCAGGTCGAGACCGTACTCGACGACGCCGTCCCGGTGGTCCAGGAACTCGACCCGGGACACCCCGACGACCGCCGCGCTCGCGCGCTGCTCCGCCTCGCGGAGCGGGGCGCAGGTGGCGGGGTCGATGGTGTCGATGCCCGCCTCACCGCGCGTGGCGAGGAGGTAGCCGACCTCGCGGCCGCCGTCCGTCCAGTCCGCGATGGCCGCGGCGCCCCCGTACTCCAGGTCGTCGGGGTGTGCCACCACCGCGAGGGCGCGCCGCCAGTCGGTGGGCATGGGCGGCAGGGGGGCCCGCCGATCAGGTGCTTCGCTCATGCCCCGCACCCTAGACGAACGGACCCGCGCGGCCGGGGCAGGCCGTGCCGACCGGGACAGGCCGTGCCGACCGAGGAGGTCACGATGTCCTGCGTCAGCGGCCGGAGCGCCGGCACCTGGCGGATGGCCCCGGACAGGCGGGAGGACCCCCGCTCGACGCCCAGCGCACCCGACCACATGACGGTGGTGGGGGACGGATCGGTCAGGTCGCTGAAGCGGAGGGAGGACGGATCGGCCGGGTCCGCCGGGTCCGCCGGGTCCGCCGGGCCGCCGTCACCGGCTTCCGGGGCGACCGGGCGCCCCGCGCGGCCGGTCCCAGCGCGCTCACACGCCGGGTCGCGGTGCGCGTCCCGGCGTGTGAGCCTTTTGTGCATGGACTGGGCGTCGTGGACCACGGTCAATGTCTTCGCAGGCCGAGGCGGTGTGCGCACCGAGGAAGCCGGTGCGATCACGGGTGACCTCACCGTGCACACCACCTGGACGGGCTCCGAAGCGCGCGTGTCCGTGCAGTACAGCGGCTCGTCCGACTGGTTCACGCTCACCGGCAGCCCCCTGTCCTGCGCCTCGGAGCGGGACAGCCGCGACCTCCACGACGTGGTGGTCGCCCTGGTGCGCGCGGGCAAGGCGGCCGAAGGTCTGCCCCCGATCACCTCGGCGTAGGCCGGCCGTGCTCACACGGCCGGCCGCATACGCACGAGACGCCCGGCGGGGGTTCCCGGCCGGGCGTTCAGGTGCGATTTCCACTCGTTGGTACTGCCCGAGGGCGGCTTAGTACCAGTGGTGCGACTGCCAGAAGTTCCAGGCGCCGACGGGGCTGCCGTAGCGGGAGTTCATGTAGTCCAGGCCCCACTTGATCTGG
>NZ_JBEOXU010000146.1:0-14413 GCF_040296725.1 Streptomyces sp. NPDC002044 | reverse complement strand
GGGGCCGCCCGGGCTCGCCGGGCGGCCGTCCCCCGCTGTCCCCCTTCCACCCGAAACGGGTGAGGTGGGTTTGCGGCGGGCCGGTCGTGGCACACGGGCTGAACACCACTGCTCGGCAGTGGAGTTGTCCACCGACCGGCCCCTGGAGGGACCCACACATGTCCGACGCGTACCGCTCTCCCGACGCCACCGGTACCCACCCCGCGCCCGCCACCGGCCGCAACGGCCTGGCCGTGGCCGCACTGATCACCGGCATCGCGTCCCTGCTGCTCCTGTGGCTCTGGTTCGTGGGCATCCCGCTGGCGCTCGTGGCCATCGGCCTGGGCATAGCCGCCCTCCGCAGGGCCCGCGCCGGTGCCGGTGGCCGCGGCATGGCCATCGCCGGCCTGGTCCTGGGCGCCGTGACCGTGGTCATCGCGGGGATCCTGGTCGCCGTAGGGGTGTCCATCCTCAACTCCGACGAGGGCAAGGACCTGCGGTCCTGCATGAACAACGCCCAGACGCAGCAGGAACAGCAGGAGTGCTCGAAGCGCTTCAACGAGGACGTCAACAACTGACGCGCGTCACCGCCGGGGTGTGGCCCGCCACACCCCGGGTGGGCGGCCCACCGCAGTGACCGGGCGGGCACCCCTGCGTCATGGTCATCGGCATGACCACAACGTCAGGACCCTCCGGCACGAACAAGCCACCCGGCCCCTCCGGCCCCGCCAGTACCTCCGGCCTCTCCGGGCGCGCGTGCGCCCTGCTCTTCGCCCTCGCCGTGGCCCTCGTCCCCGCCTTCGTCCTGGCCCCCCGCCCATGGGCGGCGCGCCTGTCGGGCGCTGACTTCAGGGACCAACGCGACCTCGTCGAGAGCCTCTCCGAGTCGTTCGTCGGCTACTGGGCGTCCGGCGAACGGGCCTTCACCCCGGGCCTGGAGCGGACCGTCGACTACTGGCTCCACTACCACGTGGCGAAGGCCGTGACCGCCGCGGCGCTCCTGACCGTACTCGCCGCGCTCGGCGTCCTCCTCTGGCGGGCGTTCCTGCGGGCCGGCGGGCGCGGGGCGGGCACCAGGGCCGCTCTCGCCACGGGCGGGGCGGCCGTCACGGCGCTGGCGCTGTTCTCGCTGGCGACGCTCATGGCCAACATCCAGGGTGCGGCGGCGCCCTTCGCCTCGCTGCTGTCGCTGCTGCCGGTCCGCGCGCCCCGCGGGGAACTCGCCGATACGCTCGGTCACGTCAGGCTGCTCCTGGCCGGCCACCCGGACACCGGAGACGGGACCCCGCCCGCCCTCTCGGTGATGACCGGCGACTTCTCCCGCTACCACGCGGTGATGGCCGCGGCGGCCACGGTGGTGGCCGCCGTCCTCGTCGCCGCGAGCGCGTGGGCGTGGAAGAGGCGTGCGAGGACGGCGCCGTCCGACAGGCGGACGCGGCGCGTGTTCACGTCGTTCGGTCTCTTCCCGGCCCTGTTGTCGCCGGCCGTCCTCCTGGTCGCCGTGGCGAACGCGACCACCACCGCCGAACCGGCCCCGGCCCTCCTGGCCTTCTTCGAAGGCGGATGGTGAGGGAACCGGCCGCCGTCAGACGCCGAGGTGGGCCAGGACCGCGAGTACCCGGCGGTGCCGCGCGTCGTCGGGCGGCAGGCCGAGCTTCGCGAAGACGTTGCCGATGTGCTTCTCCACCGCGCTGCCGGACAGCACCAGCCTCCGCGCGATGGCCGTGTTGGAGTGGCCTTCCGCCATCAGCGCCAGCAGTTGCCGCTCACGCGGGGTCAGCGCGCCCAGCGGGTCGTCACGACGCCGTTCCGCCAGCAGCCGGGCGACGACCTGCGGGTCGAGGACCGTCGCACCGCGGGCGACGCGGTCCAGGGCGTCCAGGAACTCCTCGACCTTCGCGACCCGGTCCTTCAGCAGATAGCCGACGGCGCCGGAACCGTCCGCGAGCAGGTCGGCGGCGTAGGACACCTCCACGTACTGGCTGAGCACCAGCACCGGGGCGCCGGGCAGCCGTTCGCGGATGGCGACCGCCGCCCGCAGCCCCTCGTCGGTGTGCGTCAGCGGCATCCGCACGTCGACGAGCGACACGTCCGGACGGTGCGCGAGTACCGCCTCGACCAGGGCGGGGCCGTCGCCGACCGCGGCCACCACCTCGTGACCGTCCTCGCGGAGCAGGCGGACCAGGCCCTCGCGCAACAGCACCGCGTCATCGGCGACGACGATCCGCAGCGGAACCCGGCCCCCGGGGCGCGGCGGGGCTCCGGGCACCGATCCGTCCGGGGTCAGCGACACGGCAGCTCCGCCCCGACCGTCGTCGGGCCGTCCTCGGGACTGTCGACCCGCAGCCGGCCGCCGGCCGCGCGCACCCGGCCGGCCAGCCCCGCCAGCCCGTGCCCCTCGGCCGGAGCCGCGCCGCCCACCCCGTCGTCCGTCACCCACACCCGCAGGACCCCCTCGGTGTGGCGCACCCCGACCGTGCACCGGCGGGCACGGCTGTGCTTGGCCACGTTCGCCAGCGCCTCGGCGACCACGAAGTACGCGGCCGTCTCGGCGGCGGGGTCCAGCCGGCCGGGTACGGGGCCGGCGTCGAGCTCCGCCGGTACGACGCAGCGCGCGGCCAGGGCCGCGAGCGCCTCCCGCAGCCCCCGGTCGGTGAGGACCGGCGGGGCGATGCCCCGCGACAGGGCCCGCAGTTCCTCCAGCGCCTCCCTGGTCTGGACGACCGCGTCGGCGAGCGCGGCCCGTACGAGTTCCGGCTTGCTGTCGAAGTGGTGCTGGGCGCGCCCCAGCTCCATCGCCAGCCGGACCAGCTGCTGCTGGGGGCCGTCGTGGATGTCGCGTTCGAGCCGGCGCAGGGCGGCCGCCTCGGCCGTCACCGCGGAGACGGGCCGAACGCGGCCGGTGTCGCGCCCACGCTCCGGTCCGCGGATCCCGCGGTGCCACGCCGGCGCGGGGGACAGCAGCAGCTGCCCGAGCCCGGCCTGTACGGCGACGCACCCCCGGGTCACCAACGGCAGGGTGGACAGCAGCAGTACGCCGACCGTGACCGCGAAGCCGAGCCGTTCCGCCGGTGACGTCAGTCCCAGGCTCACGGCGATGTGGGACCCGTCGCCGCCCGCGGACAGGGTCAGGGGCCGCAGCGACCCGGGCGCGACCTGGCCGCTGCGCAGCGGATACGTGGCGGTCGCGACGCCGACGAACCACCACAGCACCGTCACCACCCAGGTGACCAGGACGACGGGAAGCAGCAGGACCGCGTGCGCCAGGCCGGGCCACATCCCCGGATCCGCCGCTCCGGCGCGGTTCTTGGGCCCCGGCCGCCGGTCCGCCCCCCGCGACGCACCACCCGCCCGGGACCGCACCGTGCCGATCCGCCACCGCTCCAGGTCGCCGGGCCGGCGCGCCAGTGCCAGGGCCCGGGCCGCGACGGGCGCCCCGCCCGGCACCAGCGACGCGAACGCTCCGGCGCCCAGAGCGCCGACCGTCAGCAGCAGCCCGGCGACGGCGCCCACCGGCGCGGTGAGGAGGTACAGCGACTCCACCAGCGTGCGACGCCCCAGGCGGACGGCAGCCCCGGAACGCGGCCGCCACCGACCCGCGACCAGGGAAGGCAACGACTCGACCATGACCCCAGCCTAGTGTCGCCCCGGCCGGGCCGGGCCGGGCCGGGCCGCCCGGACGGTCAGGCGTGCGCACCCCTGCCGTCGGTCACGTGAATCTCCGGCCCGCGTCGCGATGAGTCCGGGACACCCCACCGGTCTACCCTTCACACCCCTCGTTGCGAAAGGTACGGAAGATGACCGATACGACGACGACCTTCGACCTCGGACCGCAGGCCCTGATCGTGGCCCGCCTCGCGGCGGCCGTCCCGGACGACCGGCTCGCCGACCGGACACCCTGCCCCGCGTACACGGTCGGTGACCTGCTGGGTCACCTCGCGGGCCTCGCCGTCGCCTTCCGCGACGCCGCCCGCAAGGACCTGGGCCCCACGACGGACACGTCCCCCGGCTCGACCGTGCCCACCCTGCCCGCCGACTGGCGCGAGGACCTCCCCCGGGTCCTCGGAGAACTGGCCGCGGCCTGGCAGGACCCGGCCGCCTGGACCGGCATGACCCGCGCGGGCGGCGTGGACCTGCCCGGCGACGTCGCGGGAGCCGTGGCCACCGACGAACTGCTGGTGCACGGCTGGGACCTGGCCAGGGCCACCGGACAGGCGTACGCACCCGATCAGGCCGCGCTGAGCGCCTCGTACGCGTTCCTGCTGGCCTCCGCCGAGGAGGGGAACGGCGGCGGGGACGTCTTCGGACCCGTCGTGCCCGTACCGGACGACGCCCCGCTGCTGGACCGGGCCGTCGGACTCAGCGGTCGTGACCCGGGCTGGTCCCCCTCCTGACCGGCGCCGGAGGGCCCGGAGGCGGCGGCCGGACGTCCTACCCGCTGTGGACGGTCGTGAGGCCGGAGAGGCCGGAGATCGTCAGCACGGGTTCCAGGAGGGGGTTGGCGACGAGCTCGATGCGTTCGGCGTGCGGGAAGAGCACGCTGAGGCCGGCGCTGTCGAGGTACTCGACCCCGGTGAGGTCGAGGACCAGCGGGCCGTCCGTGCCCGCGAGGGCGGCGGCCAGCTCCTTGTTGTTGCTCATGTCGATCTCGCCGACAGCGGTCAGCAGCGCGGTGCCGTCGGGCCGCCGCCCCGGGGTGAGGGTCAGGGGAGTGGTCATCAGGCGATCCTCGTGTGCATGTCGACGGTGGTGCCGGACGGGCCGGGGGTGACGGTGACCTGCTGCATCAGTGCGCGCATCAGGCCCATCCCGCGACCGCGGTGGGTGTTGAGCTCCGGCTGCGGGGCTTTCCAGCAGCCGCTGTCGACGATGGTCAGGTGGAGATTGTCGACGCAGGCCTCGGCCCGGAAGAGAATGGTGCCGCCGGGGGCGTCCCGGTGGCCGTGTTCGACGGCGTTGGCACACGCCTCGCCGGCGGCGACCAGGACGCTCTGCACGGTGGTGGGCGGCAGGTCGCACTGGTCGAGCCACCCGCGCAGCGTCTTGCGGACGGGCGCGAGCTGCGACGATTCCGCGGGGAAGGACAGCTCCAGCGGCGCCGGGTGGCGGTAGAGCAGCAGGGCGACGTCGTCGTCGTAGCCGTCGGCGGGGGCCAGCCGGGACATGACATCGGTGGCGAGGTCGTCGACCGCCGTGTTCCGGCCGTCCTGGAGGGCTTCACTGGCCTGGTCGATGCCCGCACTGAGCGGGCGCCGGCGGCGTTCGACCAGCCCGTCGGTGTACAGCAGCAGCGTCGACCGCGCCGGGATGGCGCAGCTGCCCTCGGGACGCTGGTTGCCGGGCCGGACGGCCAGCGGCAGGGAGCGGCCCTCCTCGAGGAGCCGGGTCGTGCCGTCGGGATGGACGAGGATGCCGGGCGGATGGCCGGCGCTGGAATACGTCAGCTGCCCGGTACCGGCGTCGAGGACGCCGCAGAAGACGGTGGTGCAGGGCGCGCCCGGAACGCCGGCGGCGAACTGGTCCAGGGCCATCAGCGTCCGGGCGGGACTCGCGTCCTGGAGCATCAGGGCGCGGCAGGCGCTGCGCAGCTGGCCCATGACGCTGGCGGCTTCCAGGCCCCGGCCGACGCAGTCGCCGACGACGATTCCGATGCGGCCGTCCGGCAGGGTGACGGTGTCGTACCAGTCGCCGCCGACCTCCAGGGGCTGCGTCGCGGGTTCGTAGCGGACGGCGAACCCGTCGGGCAGCCGGGAGGGGCCGAGGATGGCGCGCTGCAAGGCGATGGCGGTCTCGCGCTGCTGGTCGGTCTGGTGCGCGCGGTTCAGCCCCTGGGCGAGGTGACCGGCCAGGAGGGACAGCAGCAGCTGGTCCTCGCCGGTGAAGGGCCGGTTCTCGCCCAGGTCGATCCACAGGGCGAGCGGGCCGTCGGGGAACTCCAGGAGGATGCCGGCCCCGCCGTGGCCGGCGACCGGGGTCAGGATCGGCCCCCGGCGCAGTTCGTCGAGCGCTCCGCGCCGTTCGGCGGACAGTTCCGACCAGGCGGACGGCGCGTCGGTGGAGGTCAGCTTGGGTTCGTCGCCGTAGTCGAAGACCGCGGCCAGGACCCGCCGGGCGCGCCACAGCTTCTTCAGCTCGCCCAGGGCGCCGGCCAGCGCCTCGGGCAGGCTGGCGGCCCGGGACAGGCCGGTGCCCAGGGCCGCGAGGGCGCTCTCGCGCTGGATGGCGTAGTGCTCGGCGGTGACGTCGCGGAAGGTGCCGACCGTCACGCGGCGCCCGGTGTCGGGATCGTCGACCTGGTTGAAGGTGGCCGTCGCCCACAGCCGGTGACCGTCGCGGTGGGTGATCGGAATGGTGTACGAGCCCTTGGTGTTGCCGAGCAGCATGGCGAACGCCTCGCCGACCTGCCGGTGCGCCTCGGAGTCCGTGGCGGCGTCGGGCCACCAGGGGTGGACCGGCCGGTAGGGCAAACCCTCGGCGCCGTAACCGAGGATGTCGGTGAACGCCGTGTTGATCTCGATGACGGCGCCGTCCTCGTCGCAGACGAAGAAAGCCTCCTGCAGGGAGTCCACCAGCGCGGTGCGCCAGCGGGCGTGGTGGCCGCGCAGGCGCGCCAGCCGGATGTTCGCCCGCACCCGCGCGAGGAGTTCGGCGGCCGCGAACGGTTTGACGAGGTAGTCGTCCGCACCGGCCTGCAGGCCCTCGATGGACGCCTCCTGCCCGGCCCGGGCGGACAGCAGCAGTACGGGGAGCGAGGCGGTGCGCTGGTCGGCCCGCAGCGCGGCGACCAGGGCGAGCCCGTCCAGGTGGGGCATCATCACATCGCTGACCACGAGGTCGAAGGCGTGCGCGCGGATGGCACCCATGGCCTGCCGGCCGTCGTCGACCGTGCTGACCTGGTAACCGGCGCCGCGCAGCAGCCGGCCGAGGTACTCGCGCATGTCGGCGTTGTCGTCGGCGACCAGGACGTGTGCCGGGAGCTCCGGGCCGGCGGGGGCTCCGTCGGCGCTCCCGTCCGGAACGCTCCCGTCCGCGGCGGGCACCGGCGCGGTGGGCTCGCCGGGCAGCCAGCGAAGCGCCTCCTGCACGAAAGGCTCGGTCGCGGTGTGCGCCGCGCTCGCGCCCTGACCCGTCACCGCGCCCGTAGTCGGGTCCGGGAGGACGGTGTCGGCCGGCAGGTGGGCGGAGCCGAAGGGCAGCCGGATGGTGAACCGGGTGCCCACGCCCTGCGCGGACGAGGCGCTGATCTCGCCGCCGTGCAACCCGACCAGCTCCCTCACCAGGGCCAGGCCGATGCCGCTGCCCTCGTTGGAGCGGGACCGCGCGTTCTCGATGCGGTGGAACCGTTCGAACAGGCGGGGCATCTCTTCGGCCGCGACACCTATCCCGGTGTCGTCGACGCTCACCACGGCCGCACCGTCCTCGGTCCCCACGGCGACGCGGATCGAGCCGTCGAAGGTGAACTTCAGCGCGTTGCTGAGGAGATTGAGGACGACCTTCTCCCACATGCCCCGGTCGATGTAGACCGGCTCGGGCAGCGGGGAGCAGTCGACCCGGAAGTCGAGCCCGGCCTTGTCGACTGCGGAGCGGAACACGCTGGCGAGTTCACCGGTGACCGCGGCCAGGTCGACCGGCTCGTAGCTCGCCTGCATCCGGCCGGCCTCGATGCGGGAGAAGTCGAGCAGCGTGTTGACCAGCTTGCCCAGCCGCAGCCCGTTGCGGTGGATGACCTCCAGCTCCTCGCGCACGCCCTCGTCGGCGTCCGCGAGCCGGTCCCGCAGTTCCGCCACCGGCCCCATGATCAGGGTCAGGGGGGTACGGAACTCGTGGCTGATGTTGGAGAAGAACGCCGTCTTCGCCCGGTCCAGTTCCGCGAGCTCCTCCGCGCGCCGCTGCTGCGCCTGGTAGCTGCGGGCGCTGGCCACTGCGGTGGCGACGTGCCCGGCGACCAGTTCCACGAAGCCGCGGTACCCCTCGTCCAGGTCCCGGTACCGGTTCAGGCCGACCACCATGAACCCGTACGGGGCGCCGCCCTGCTGCCGCAGCGGCACCACCAGTGCCTGGAGCGGGCCTTCGGCCCGCTCTCCCGTCGGCAGATCCGCGAACACGGCGCCGTCGCCGTCCAGCGGCACCAGCGTGGTCTCGCCCCGGGCCGCAGCGGCCGTGGGCCACACCGAGTCGGAGTCCGGCGGGAGCAGCTCCGCGGCGGCCGGGTGATCCTTGCGGATCCCGGTCGCCGCGGACAGCCCGGAGCTGCCGTCGTCCTGGAAGAGGTACGTCAGGGTGAACGGCAGGTCGTGCGGGTTGCGGCTCAGCTGCAGACGGGCGAAGTCGAGCATCTCCCGCTCGGTGCGCACGACGCTCGGATCGGAGCCGAGGTCGCGCAGCGTGGCCATCCGCCGTTCACCGATGACGCGTTCGGTTTCCTCGCTGACCACGCACAGCATGCCGACCACGTCGCCGTCGTCGTCGCGCAGCGGGCTGTAGGAGAAGGTGTGGTAGCTCTCCTCCGGGTACCCGGAGCGCTCCACGAACAGCAGCAGGGCCTGGTCCCAGGTCGCTTCGCCGGTGCTGAGGACGGTGTCGATGCGGGGGCCGATGTCGCCCCAGATCTCCGCCCAGACCTCGCTCGCCGGCCGGCCCAGGGCCCACGGGTACTTCCGGCCCAGGGTGTCGCGCCGATAGGCGGAATTGCAGAAGAACGTGAGTTCCGGTCCCCAGGCCATCCACATCGAGAACTTCGACGACAGCAGGATGCTCACGGTCGTCCTGAGGCTCTGCGGCCAGTCCTCCGGGACGCCGAGCGGAGTCGCCGCCCAGTCCACCAGGGCCAGGTCCCGGCCGACCGCCTCGTCGGCGGCGAACACGCCCGCTCCGACCCCGTCGGCCCCGGCCACCGCTTCCGGCCCGGAATCCTCCGAACGCGTCACTGCCCACCCCTTCGTTCGCGGCGGCCGATGCCCGAGCGCGGCCTGCCGGCGTTCCCTGTGCTGCCCCATCCGCGTGCCGCGGTCCCCGGGGAGGCGTTTGTTGACGTGATCCGTAGGATAGGACAGCTGGGCCTCGGACGAACAGGCGCGGCCGACGAGGCAGGGTGGGAGACGACATGACGGGGGCCGGGCACGCCGTCCGCCGGCACGCGGGAGCCGTCGTGGCGGACGAGCACCGGCGGCTCGCCGCGGTGCGCCGCTACGCGGTGCTCGACACCGCGTCCGACGCGACCTTCGACAAGATCGCCTCGCTCGCGGCCCGCATCTTCGACGTCCCCATGGCCGCCGTGGCGATCGTGGACGCCGACCGGGTCTGGTTCAAGGCCGCGCACGGACTCCAGGGCGTCAGGGAGATCCCCCGGGACCCCGAGCCGGGTGCCTGCCTCCTGCCGCACGACAGGCTGACCGGCCCGCGCACCGCCGCCGGCTCCCTCGTCCTCGGCCAGCCGGGCGTACGCTTCCACGCCGCCGCGGCGATCACCACGGCCGACGGGTGCCGGCTGGGCACCGTCAACGTCCTCGACACCCGCCCCCGCCACCCCACGGACGAGCAGCTCGCGGCCCTCGGGGACCTGGCCGGCCTCGTCATGGACGAGCTCGAACGGCGCCTGTCCGCGCTGCGCATGGTCGCCGCCGAACGGGAACGGCGCGCGGACGCCGAGCGGCTGGCCCGCACCCTTCAGCGCACCCTGCTGCCCCCGGTCCTGCCCACCGTGCCCGGGTTGCGCGCGGCCGCCGCCTACCACCCCGCCTCCGCCGACGAGGTCGGCGGCGACTTCTACGACCTGTTCCCCCTCGACGACGGCCGCTGGGCGTTCTTCATCGGCGACGTGTGCGGCAAGGGTGCCGCTGCCGCCGCCCTGACCTCGCTGACCCGATACACCCTGCGGGCCGCCGCCATCCACGACCCCGACCCCCGGACCGCCCTGGCCACCCTCGACGCGGTCCTCAAGAGCGAACACCAGGACGAAACCCGCCGGTTCTGCACCGCCGTGTTCGGTGTGCTCGACGCCGGGTCCGACGGGTCGTTCACCGTCACCCTGGCCGGTGGCGGCCACCCCCCGACCCTGGTGGTGCGCGCGGACGGCAGCGTCGAAGCGGTGTCCACCACCGGCGGTCAGCTGATCGGGCTCCTGCCCGATCCCCACTTCGCGCAGGCCACCACCCGCCTCGCCCCCGGTGACGCCCTGCTGCTGTACACCGACGGCCTCATCGAGGCCCGCACCGCGGACGGCAGCATGCTCGGCGAGGAGGGGCTCGCCCGCCACCTGTCCGCCCACGCCCCCCGAGGAGCCGCCGACCTGCTGGCCACGGTGCACAAGCTCTTCACCGATCTGGGAGCCGGAGTGAGCGACGACACCGCGTTGCTCGCCCTGTCCGTCCCGTCCCGCCGCACATTCCCACCCGCCCAGGAGAACAGGTGACCGACCGCAATCTCACCGCCACCCGACACACGCACGCACGCGGTGCGACCGTGCTGTCCGTGGCCGGCGAACTCGACCACCACACCGCACCGGAGCTCACCCGGGTCATCCAGGAAACGCCCTTCAGCCCCGACGTCCCCGTACTGATCGAACTCTCCGAGCTGACCTACTGCGATTCCACCGGCATCACCGTGCTCTTCAGCGCCTACCACCGCGCGCGCGAGGCGGACGCCCCGCTGTCCCTCGTCGGGCTGAGCACCGATCTGATGCACGTCTTCCGCATCGTGGGCCTGGACCAGCTCTTCACCTTCCAGCCCACCGTCGAAGACGCCGTCAACGCCCAGCGCCCCTGAGCGCCGTCCTGCCGTCGCGCCCGGGTCCCGCCGTCACGCGGGGCTCGGCACCGGCGGCACCCACCGGTTCGTGCGCGGGGCCTGCGAGCGTACGCCGTACTCGCCCTTGAGCTCCTCCGGGATGGCGTACTGCATGACCCGGCCACGGGTGAGCGAGGCCAGTTCGAAGGCCGTCAGCAGGCTGCCCGCCTTGTCCAGCGCCCATTCGCCGAGCGGGCCGCTGTCCTCCACAGTCTCCAGCAGGCCGAGGACGAGGGGCACGGCCTTCGCCGCGGTGTCCCAGGGACCGCGGGGGATCTCGAGCCAGTCCGCGATCGTGGGGCCGACCAGGTAGCGCATGGTGGCGGGGACGATCGGGTCGAAGAGGGTGCCGGGGACCACGTCCTCGTACATCCGCATCAGCTGGTTGTTGAGCCGGACCCCGTCTTCGGAGGGGCCGAGGTGGCGGCTGAGATAGAGGTCGGCGAACGCGCGGGCCTCCGTGAGGTTGTCCGGGGCGGCTGTCATGTCGCAGCCGAGGAGGGAGCCCACGACCCGCCAGGCGTAGTAGTAGGACTCCGCCCCCTCCTCGCTCATGTGGATGCCGAGGCGGTGCATGGCGTCCAGGACGAGGATCGAGAAGCAGATCTGCCCGCCGATCATGTCCTCCTGGCTGATCGGCACACCGTCCCGCGCCACGTCCCAGCGCCCGGACCCGGTGAGGTGGTGGCGTACCGCCGCGTGCAGCAGCCGGACCTTCTGGGCGGCCGGGATGAACTTGCCGCCCTCCTCGAAGGCGTTGGTGCGCATCAGGTACGTGACGAACTGGCCGGTGTTCGCCATCCGGCGCGACGGGTAGTCCATCGAGTGCGTCGAGGCGAGCAGCCGGGCGACGCGCGGTACGGCGTACGTCACGGGCATCGCCGCGAAGGACAGGCCCGTGTTGATGTGCGCGGCGTTGTCCATGAAGAACAGGCGGGCGCGCTCCATGACGTCCCAGTCCACCCACTTCGGCGGCATGGCGGTGGCCTCCAGGAACGCCACCGCGGACGGCGGGAGCCCCTCGGGCAGTTTGTGGCCGGCGGTGCTGAAGAAGCGCATGAGGGTGTTGAAGTCCCCCACCTCACCGCGTTCGAACATGGCGGCCACCGTCTCGTCGGCGAAGGGGTCGCCCTGACCGCTCAGTTCGTCGAGCTTCGCGTCGGTGTAGCGCGACCGGTTCTCGGTTGTCACGTCGTGCTCCTCGTAGTGCTCGCGCCGGTACGGTCTGGCCCGGCAGGTGGTCCGCGGGGCCGTTCACAGGGTCCGTGCGGTCGCCGAGGTGGCCAGCGCGGCGAGCGCCATCCGCACGTCCATCGGCAGCGCGACGGAGTCGAGCGCGCCGCGGGCCGCCGCGACCCGGTCCGAGATCATGTCCTCGACGCGGCGGCGGGCCCCGCACTCCTCCATCAGGCTCCGCACCAGCGCCGCGTCGGACTCGTCCAGAGCCGGGCTGTCCAGCGTCTTGTCCAGCAGCGCCCGCTCGTGCGGGTCCAGCAGGGCGAGCGTCGTGGCGAGCAGCGCGGTGGGCTTGCGGTCCCGGAGGTCGTCCAGGTTCGACTTGCCGGTCTCCGCGGGATCGCCGAACGTTCCGATCAGGTCGTCGCGCAGCTGGAACGCCTCGCCCAGGGGCAGGCCGTAAGCGGTGAAGGCGGTCATGACCTGCCGTGGGGCGCCGCCGAGGGTGGCACCCATGTGCAGCGGCCGCTCCACCGTGTACTTGGCCGTCTTGTAGCGGGCCACTTCCAGCGACTCGGCGACCTCGGGCGCGTCGGTACCCGTCCGCAGCACTTCCAGGAACTCGCCCGCGACGGTCTCGCGCAGCAGCGTCGACCACAGGGGCACCGTCCGCGCCACATACGCGCCGGGCAGCCCGCAGGTGGCGAAGACCTGGGCCGCGTACCCCATGAGCAGGTCGCCCAGCATCATCGCCAGCGCGGCGGACCGCTGCCGGCTTACGACCAGCGTCCGCGCGACGGCACCGCTGTCGTCACCGGTGCCGCTGCTGATGCCGCTGGCGGCACCGGCACCGGCACCGGCCCACCGGGCCGCTCCGGTCGCGGAGAAGGCGGCGTGGGCGGTGGGGACGCCGTGCCGCAGGCGGCTGTCGTCGATGATGTCGTCATGGGTGCAGGCCGCCGCGTGCACGAGTTCCATGGCCGCGGCCGCCCTGATCACCCCGTCGCAGTCCGGCTGGCCGGCGGCCCGCCAGCCCCAGTACAGGAAGGCGGCCCGCATCCGCTTGCCGTGGGTCAGCGAGCTGCGCAACTGGTCGCAGAGCGGGCCGAGTTCACTGGAGAGGCGTAACAGTTCGGCTTCCTCCTCGTCGACCAGCCGACGCAGGTGGGCGTCGATGCGCCCCCGGAACACCAGATCGTCATGCATGCGCAGGCCCGGCTCCGGCCCCGGCCCCGGCCGGGGTCCGGGCGCCGTCGGCCCGGTCGCGCCGCTCGGCGGCCCGACGGGCCATCAGCTCCAGGTAGTTGTCGTCGTCCGCGGCGGCGACGCGCTTGGAGGCGAGTTCCCCGCGCGCTCTCAGCTCCCTCACCCCGTCGGCGACGAGTTCGCGCAGATCCGAGCGCCGGACTACGTCCTCGCCCCGGCCGGTGGCCTGCCGGACCTGGTCCAGCGCCAGATCGACGGCGCCCAGAGCGAGCAGACCGACCTCCTCCAGCGCGGCGAAGGGACTCCAGGGTGTCTGCCGCGCCTGCTGTGCCTGTTGTGCCCGCTGTGTCCGGTCCCGCGATTCTCCGGTCATGCCCCGTGCTCCTCTGCCGGCAGATCATCAAGGAGCGCCAGTCAATCGGCTGCGACACCCGTCGCGGCCCGGGATTGCCGTCCGTACCACGTCAGAGGGATACGAATACTCCCGACGAGTGAGTTGTCCGAAGAACTGTGCGGCGCGGTCTGAGCGGACGGCACGGCACGGCGCGAGCCGGAGCCGATCAGGCGGGACGTACCGACTGTCACGGATGTGCCGGCCAATCGTTCGGCGGGACGGCCGCCTGCGAGAGGGGCGTCCGGAGCGGCCACGCGCAGGGTGCGGGCCGTTACGTCCGGTGAGATCCGGGGGCCCGGGAGGTGACCCGCCCCATAGGACCCACGTCACCTACGAGCCGGGATAGTGGCCCCCGCGCGGGGCGGCCGGGCCTGCTCGTACCCGCCCCCACCTGCGCGGACACCGGTCGCGACGGAGGCGGGGCCGAGGTCCCGGGCTGCGAGGCCGCCTAGTAGGTGGCGTCGTTGCCAGGGGGGCGGGGCGTCTGTAGAACTGGATGAGTCGCAAGGCGGCAGGGGTACTTCACCCGCCGCCGACGAACCCCTCTCCACCGCGTGAGTGGCTCACGCATGCCTCCGGCATGCCGCGACCGTCCTTGTCCCCGTCGGAAGGTCAGTCCGTGTCCAACGCAGTCATCCGCCGCATCGCCGCTTCCAAGAAGACCATCGCGGGCTCCGTCCTCGCCCTGGGCGTCGCCGGCTCCATGCTGGCCGCCGTCCCCGCGCAGGCCGCCCCGATGAACGCCAAGGCGGTCGCGCAGCAGATGATCAAGGACCCGGCGCAGTTCGCGGCGTTCAACAACATCGTGTCCCGCGAGAGCGGCTGGAACCACACCGCCACGAACTCCTCCTCGGGCGCCTACGGCCTCGTCCA
>NZ_JBEOXU010000145.1:0-14486 GCF_040296725.1 Streptomyces sp. NPDC002044 | reverse complement strand
CGCCGTTCGGCAGCAGCCCGGTGAGCCCGGTGGGGTCCCGGCCGGCGACGGCTTCGACGCCGCGCTGCAGGAGGGGGGCGGCGACCAGCCCGGCGTGGACCGCCGGGCCTCCGGGGTCATATAACGTTCTCGCATCAGTCGCCGGAACGAGACGGAGTGGCAGCGGATGCAGCAAGGAGTGGGGGGCGGGGGCGCGGGCTGGGGTCAGCCGGGGCCGCATCCCGCGGCGCCCCGGCAGCCGCCGATACCGCCGGCCCAGGGCTGGCCGGGCAACGGCCCGCAGCCGCCCGCGATGCCCGCGTACCCGGGATCGGCCACGGGCGCGGTGCCTCCCGTACCCGAGCCCACCGGGCACATCCCGCTGCCGCCCGCCGGCCCGGGCACCGGAGGGGCCACCCTCGCCGTCCTGCTGATCGGCCCGGCCGGCGCGGGCAAGACCACCGTGGCACGGCACTGGGCCGGCACCCGTCCGGTGCCGACCGCCCACATCAGCCTGGACGACGTCCGCGAGTGGGTCTGCTCGGGCTTCGCCGACCCGCAGGCCGGCTGGAACGAGCACTCCGAGGCCCAGTACCGCCTCGCCCGCCGGACCTGCGGCTTCGCCGCCCGCAACTACCTCGCCAACGGCATCTCCTGCATCCTCGACGACGCCGTCTTCCCCGACCGGCCCGTCGTCGGCCTGGGCGGCTGGAAGCGGCACGTGGGGCCCGCCCTGCTGCCCGTGGTGCTGCTGCCCGGCCTGGAGATCGTCCTGGAGCGCAACGCGGCCCGCTCCGGCAACCGCCGGCTCTCCGACGAGGAGGTCGCGCGGATCCACGGCCGGATGGCCGGCTGGTACGGCTCGGGGCTGGCGATCATCGACAACTCCCACCTCGACGTGGAGGGGACGGCCCGGGCCCTCGACGAGACCCTGGCCCGGGCCATCGCGGCTCCCCCCGCCTGGTAGGACGGGGTTCCGGGCGGGCGCCGCCCGACGCTCGGCGGCGGCGCTCGCGGCGGCGCTGTCCGGCGGCGTCGACCGGCCCCGAGCGGACGCGCTCGCCGGGCCGGATGCGCGGGGCACTCGTACGCTCGAAGACATGTCAGACGTGTACGCCGCCCGCCGGAACCTGCTCCGCGACCGCTGCGCCGTCGCGGGGAACGCAGCCGCGCTGATCACCCGGCCGGCGAACGTCCGCTACCTGTCCGGGGCCTCCCCGCAGGGTGCCGTACTCCTGGTCGGGCCCGCCGACGACGTGCTGTTCTGCCCCGGGGCCCCGACCGGCGAGGCAGACGAGGGCCGCCTCGACGACCGGCTCGCGGTCTCCGTGCTGACCGGACCCGGCGCGGATCCCGCCGTCGCGGCCGCCGACATGGCCACCTCCGTACGCGCCGACTCCCTCGCGGTGGAGGAGCACCACCTCACGGTGGGCCGGCACCGCGCCCTGCGCTCCGTGGCGCCCCGGCTGCGGCTGGCCGACCTCGGGACGGCGGTGGAGCAGCAGCGCCTCGTCAAGGACGAGGAGGAGATCGCCTGCCTGCGGATCGCCGCGGAGATCGCCGACCAGGCCCTCGGCGAGCTCCTGGAGTCGATCCTCGTCGGACGCACCGAACGGCACCTCGCCCTCGAACTGGAGCGCCGCCTGGTCGACCACGGGGCGGACGGGCCCGCCTTCCCGACCTCCGTGGGCACCGGCCCGCACTCCGGCCGCCCCCGGCACCGGCCCTCCGACCGGCGGGTGGAGGAGGGCGACTTCCTCACCGTCAGCCTCGGCGCGAACTACCGCGGCTACCGGTGCGAGATCGGC
This sequence comes from Streptomyces sp. NPDC002044, assembly GCF_040296725.1. Lineage (NCBI taxonomy): Bacteria > Bacillati > Actinomycetota > Actinomycetes > Kitasatosporales > Streptomycetaceae > Streptomyces > Streptomyces sp. NPDC002044. The sequence continues at coordinate 12,699 of NZ_JBEOXU010000145.1, read as the reverse complement.
CGTACCTTCGTGATCGGCACCACCCCCGCGGACTGGCAGATCGAGCTGTACGACCTCGTCTTCGCCGCCCAGCGGGCCGGTCGTGAGGCCCTGCTGCCCGGGGCCGCGTACCGCGACGTGGACCGCGCGGCGCGCTCCGTACTGGACTCCGCGGGCCACGGCGAGGTGCTCGCCCCGTGGACCGGGCACGGCGTCGGTCTCGAAATCGACGAGGACCCGCAGCTTGCACCTACGGCAATGGGTAAACTGGACGCTTGCGTGCCGGTCACCGTCGAACCGGGGGTTCACCTCCCGGGCCGGGGAGGTGTCCGGATCGATGACACGCTCGTCGTGCGCCCCGAGGCGGACGGCGGTCCCGAGCTACTCACCATTACGACCAAGGAGCTGCTCGCGCTCTAGTCCGCTCCGCCGGACTGTGCGCGCACCCGTGGTCTTCCAGTGCAGGAGAATCCGCAACCGTGGCTTCCACGAACGACCTCAAGAACGGCATGGTGCTGAAGCTCGACGGGGGCCAGCTCTGGTCCGTCGTCGAGTTCCAGCACGTCAAGCCCGGCAAGGGCCCGGCCTTCGTGCGCACCAAGCTGAAGAGCGTGATGTCCGGCAAGGTCGTCGACAAGACGTTCAACGCCGGCACGAAGGTCGAGACGGCCACCATCGACCGCCGTGACATGCAGTTCTCGTACATGGACGGCGAGTACTTCGTCTTCATGGACATGACCACCTTCGAGCAGCTGATGGTCGACAAGAAGGCCGTCGGCGACGCCGCGAACTTCCTGATCGAGGGCTTCACCGCCTCGGTCGCCCAGCACGAGGGCTCGGTGCTCTACGTCGAGCTCCCGGCGGCGGTCGAGCTCAAGATCGAGCACACCGACCCGGGCGTCCAGGGCGACCGCTCCACCGGCGGCACCAAGCCCGCCACGCTGGAGACCGGCTACGAGATCCAGGTCCCGCTGTTCGTGACCACCGGCGAGACCGTCAAGGTCGACACCCGCACCAGCGACTACCTCGGCCGGAAGAGCAACTAACCCGTGGCTGCCCGGAGCAATGCGCGCAAGCGCGCCTTCCAGATCCTTTTCGAGGCCGACCAGCGCGGGGTTCCCGTGCGCGAGGTCCTCGCGGACTGGATCCGCCACGCGAGGTCGGACGACCGGCAGCCGCCGGTGGGCGACTTCACGATGGACCTCGTCGAGGGGTACGCCGACAAGGTGGACCGCATCGACGACCTGATCGTCACCTACGCCGTGGACTGGGAGCTCGACCGCATGCCGGTCGTCGACCGGAATATCCTGCGGCTCGGTGCCTACGAGCTGATCTGGGTGGACGACACCCCCGACGCCGTGGCCATCGACGAGGCGGTCCAGCTGGCGAAGGAGTTCTCGACGGACGAGTCCCCCTCGTTCGTGAACGGGCTGCTCGCCCGCTTCAAGGACCTGAAGCCGAACCTGCGCCGCAGCGAGAGCTGACCGCACGCACGGAACGGCACCGCACCGGCGGGACACCGGCGCCCCGCGCCAGACGCAAGGGCCCGCAGCGCACGCGCTGCGGGCCCTTGCGTCTGCCCCGGTGCGGCCGCCCGCAGGGGGAAAACAGAAAACCGGTGGGTCCCAGGAGCCTCTCACGAGGTCCCGGAACCCACCGGTAAACGTTTCTGCTGGGCCTGGGCCCGGGGGGACTAGACGTCCTCGTGCGCCACCGCGCGACGCGCGTCCGCGTCCAGGACGCCCCAGCTGATCAGCTGCTCGGTCAGGACCGAGGGGGACTGGTCGTAGATGACGGCGAGGGTGCGCAGGTCGTCCTGGCGGATCGACAGCACCTTGCCGTTGTAGTCGCCCCGCTGGCTCTGGATGGTGGCCGCGTAACGCTGGAGGGGGCCGGCCTTCTCGGCGGGTACGCCCGCCAGGCGCTCCAGGTCGAGACGGAGCTTCGGCGGCGGCTCGGCCGCTCCGCCGGGAGTCGTGCCCGGCAGCAGCTCCTGCACCGGAACCCCGTAGAAGTCCGCCAGCTCGGCCAGGCGCTGGACGGTCACGGCACGGTCCCCGCGCTCGTAGGAACCGACCACCACGGCCTTCCAACGGCCCTGGGACTTCTCCTCGACACCATGGAGGGAAAGGCCCTGCTGGGTGCGGATGGCGCGGAGCTTGGCCCCGAGCTGTTTGGCGTATTCGCTGGACATAACGCTCCCGGACGCTGTGACGCTGTGACGACATGGACAACGTGCGGCTCCGCCGCGCGGCTGGTAACTCACTGTGAGGTTACGCAGCGTTACTTGGATGCGTCAAGCCGAATGCTCCCCATCAGCCTCTCGCGAGGCGCCCCGGGAGCCCCGCGGAGGCCCTCCCGCCCCAGGCCGGTGCCCGGGCGCCGACCTGCCCCTGCTACCGTGTGAGGCGTACATCAGACGTCCTTTAAGGTCCGTCCCGTGAGGCGGAGAAGGAGGTCCATCCATGGACGCTCAGAACGCCGGCCAGACCGCAGATCACGACCGGGACACGCGCCCCGTGCTCGACGCGCAGGACATCGCCCGGGTCCTGACCCGCATCGCCCACGAGATCGTCGAACGCGCCAAGGGCGCCGACGACGTGGTGCTCCTCGGCATTCCCACCCGCGGTGTCCACCTCGCCCGCCGGCTGGCCGCCAAGCTCGAAGAGATCACCGGTACGAAGATCCCGGTCGGCTCCCTCGACATCACCATGTACCGCGACGACCTCCGGATGAAGCCGGCCCGCGCCATCGGCCGCACCGAGATCCCCGGTGACGACCTCGACGGCCGCCTCGTCGTCCTCGTCGACGACGTGCTCTTCTCCGGTCGCACCATCCGCGCCGCCCTCGACGCGCTGGGCGACCTCGGCCGCCCCCGCGCCGTGCAGCTCGCCGTCCTCGTCGACCGGGGCCACCGCGAGCTGCCGATCCGCGCCGACTACGTCGGCAAGAACCTCCCGACGTCGCTGCGCGAGACCGTCAGGGTCCAGCTCCAGGAGGAGGACGGCAGAGACGCCGTGCTGCTCGGCCAGCGCACCCCCCAGGCGACCGGGCAGCAGTAGCCCGCACCGGCCCGGGCCCCCTCGCGGGCCCGCGCCGAAGTCTGCCCTGCCGCACGTCGGCCACGCCCGTCAGCCTGCCTGCCCTCCCGACCTACGGAGCCATCCAGATGAAGCGCCACCTCATCTCGGCCGCCGATCTCACCCGTGACGACGCCGTCCTGATCCTCGACACCGCCGAGGAGATGGCCCGCGTCGCTGACCGGCCGATCAAGAAGCTGCCCACCCTGCGCGGCCTCACCGTCGTCAACCTGTTCTTCGAGGACTCGACCCGCACCCGGATCTCCTTCGAAGCGGCCGCCAAGCGGCTCTCCGCGGACGTCATCAACTTCTCCGCGAAGGGTTCCTCGGTTTCCAAGGGCGAATCCCTCAAGGACACCGCCCTGACCCTGGAGGCCATGGGCGCCGACGCCGTCGTCATCCGCCACCACGCCTCCGGCGCCCCCTACCGGCTCGCGACGTCCGGCTGGATCGACTCCGCCGTCGTCAACGCCGGCGACGGCACGCACGAGCACCCCACCCAGGCCCTGCTGGACGCCTTCACCATCCGCCGCCGCCTCGTCGGCCGCGACGCGGGCCTCGGCAAGGACCTCGGCGGCCGCCGCGTCACCATCGTCGGCGACGTCCTGCACAGCCGGGTGGCCCGCTCCAACGTCCAGCTGCTCCACACCCTGGGCGCCCAGGTCACCGTCGTGGCCCCGCCGACGCTGGTCCCGATCGGCATCGGCAGCTGGCCCTGCGAGGTCTCGTACAACCTCGACGAGGTGCTGCCGAAGTCCGATGCGGTGATGATGCTGCGTGTGCAGCGCGAACGCATGAACGCCGCCTTCTTCCCGACCGAGCGCGAGTACTCCCGCCGGTACGGGCTCGACGGCGACCGGATGGCGAAGATGCCCGGGCACGCCATCGTGATGCACCCCGGCCCGATGAACCGCGGCATGGAGATCACCGCCCAGGTCGCCGACTCCGACCGCTGCACGGCCGTCGAGCAGGTCGCCAACGGCGTCTCGACCCGGATGGCCGTGCTGTACCTGCTGCTCGGAGGATCCGAGCCCGCCGTCGCCACCGGAACCGCCCCCGCCCCCGCCGCTGCCCGTACCGAGGAGAGCAAGTAAAGATGAGCAAGATCCTGATCCGTGGCGCGAAGGTACTCGGCGGCGAGGCGCAGGACGTCCTGATCGACGGCGAGACCATCGCCGAGGTCGGTACGGGCCTGTCCGCCGAAGGCGCGACCGTCATCGAGGCCGAGGGCAAGGTCCTCCTCCCCGGCCTCGTCGACCTGCACACCCACCTGCGCGAGCCGGGCCGTGAGGACAGCGAGACCGTCCTCACCGGAACCCGCGCCGCTGCCTCCGGCGGCTTCACCGCCGTGTTCGCCATGGCGAACACCTTCCCGGTCGCCGACACCGCCGGCGTCGTCGAGCAGGTCTGGCGCCTGGGCAAGGAGTCCGGCTACTGCGACGTACAGCCGATCGGCGCCGTCACCGTCGGCCTGGAGGGCAAGCAGCTCTCCGAGCTGGGCGCCATGCACGACTCCGCCGCCCGCGTCACCGTCTTCTCCGACGACGGCAAGTGCGTCGACGACGCCGTGATCATGCGCCGCGCCCTGGAGTACGTGAAGGCTTTCGGCGGCGTCGTCGCCCAGCACGCCCAGGAGCCCCGCCTCACCGAGGGCGCCCAGATGAACGAGGGCGTCGTCTCCGGTGAGCTGGGCCTCGGGGGCTGGCCGGCCGTGGCCGAGGAGTCGATCATCGCCCGCGACGTCCTCCTCGCCGAGCACGTCGGCTCCCGCGTCCACATCTGCCACCTCTCCACCGCCGGTTCCGTCGAGATCGTCCGCTGGGCCAAGTCCCGCGGCATCGACGTCACCGCCGAGGTCACCCCCCACCACCTGCTCCTCACCGAGGAGCTCGTGCGCTCCTACAATGCGGTCTACAAGGTCAACCCGCCGCTGCGCACCGAGGCCGACGTGCTGGCCCTGCGCGAAGCGCTCGCCGACGGCACCATCGACATCGTCGCCACCGACCACGCCCCGCACCCGCACGAGGACAAGGACTGCGAGTGGGCCGCCGCCGCCATGGGCATGGTCGGCCTGGAGACCGCCCTCTCCGTCGTCCAGCAGACGATGGTGGAGACCGGACTGCTCGACTGGGCGGGCGTCGCGGACCGCATGTCCTTCGCCCCGGCGCGCATCGGCGGCCTGGAGAACCACGGCCGTCCCGTCTCGGCAGGTGAACCCGCGAACCTGACCTTGGTGGAGACCTCGTACCGTGGTGTCGTGGACCCCGCACAATTCGCCTCCCGCAGCCGTAATACGCCCTACGAGGGCCGTGAGCTGCCGGGTCGCGTGACACACACCTTCCTGCGGGGCCGGGCAACGGTCGTGGACGGGACGCTGGCGTGACACCTGCAGTAATCCAACTGGCCGCCGAGGCCGAACGACGATCGGCGGAGGTGACGGACTGGGGCGCGCGCATCGCGTGGGTCGTCGGTCTGCTGATCTTCATCGCGTTCGTGTACTGGCTGATGCGGCAGGGCTGGAAATGGCGCGGCGCCCTGCAGAACGATCTGCCGGAGCTGCCCGCCGCGCCCGAGGGCCTCCCCGAACACCGGCTGGCGCTGACCGGCCGGTACCACGGGTCGACCACCGCCGGGCAGTGGCTGGACCGGATCGTCGCCCACGGCCTGGGCGTCCGCAGCAGGGTCGAGCTCACGCTCACCGACGCGGGCCTGGACGTGGTCCGACCGGGTGCCACCGACTTCTTCGTACCGGCCGCGCAGCTGCGCGGCGCCCGCCTCGACAAGGGAATCGCGGGCAAGGTACTCACCGAGGGCGGTCTGCTCGTCGTCACATGGGCGCATGGCGACAAGCTGATCGACTCCGGATTCCGCTCCGACCGCGCGGCCGAGCACGTCGCCTGGGTCGAAGCGATCAGCACGCTCACACCACAGAACTCATCCATCACGACGGAAGGCGCCGAACGATGACGACCTCCACCAGGGGAGCAGCCAAAGCTCCCGCCGTACTCGTCCTGGAGGACGGCCGGATCTTCCGCGGCCGTGCCTACGGCGCTGTGGGGGAGACCTTCGGCGAGGCCGTGTTCTCCACCGGCATGACCGGCTACCAGGAGACCCTCACCGACCCGTCGTACCACCGGCAGGTCGTCGTCATGACCGCCCCGCACGTGGGCAACACCGGTGTCAACGACGAGGACCCCGAGTCGTCCCGCATCTGGGTCGCCGGGTACGTCGTGCGCGACCCGGCCCGCGTCCCCTCCAACTGGCGCTCCCGGCGCTCGCTGGACGAGGAGCTGGTCGGGCAGGGCGTCGTCGGGATCTCCGGCATCGACACCCGCGCGCTGACCCGCCACCTGCGCGAGCGCGGCGCCATGCGCGTCGGCATCTTCTCCGGCGCGAACTGGGACGGGGTCCGCGACGAGGCCCTGCTCGCCCGCGTCAAGGAAGCCCCGCAGATGAAGGGCGCGAACCTCTCCGCCGAGGTCGCCACCAAGGAGACGTACGTCGTCCCCGCCATCGGCCCCGACGGCGAAGCCGTCCCGGTCGGCACCGCGAAGTTCACCGTCGCCGCCGTCGACCTCGGCATCAAGGGCATGACCCCGCACCGGATGGCCCAGCGCGGCATCGAGGTGCACGTGCTTCCCGCCACCGCGACGGTCGAGGACGTCTACGCGGTCAACCCGGACGGCGTGTTCTTCTCCAACGGCCCGGGCGACCCGGCCACCGCCGACGGCCCCGTCGCCGTCATGCGGGGCGTCCTGGAGCGCAAGACGCCGCTCTTCGGCATCTGCTTCGGCAACCAGATCCTGGGCCGCGCGCTCGGCTTCGGCACCTACAAGCTGAAGTACGGCCACCGCGGCATCAACCAGCCGGTGCAGGACCGCACCACCGGCAAGGTCGAGATCACCGCGCACAACCACGGCTTCGCCGTCGACGCGCCCCTCGACAAGGTCTCCGAGACCCCCTACGGCCGCGCCGAGGTCTCCCACGTCTGCCTGAACGACCAGGTCGTCGAAGGGCTCCGGCTGCTCGACCAGCCGGCCTTCAGCGTCCAGTACCACCCCGAGGCGGCCGCCGGCCCGCACGACGCCGCGTACCTCTTCGACCGCTTCACGTCTCTGATGGAAACCGCCCAGATGGAGGCCGAGCGTGCCTAAGCGCACCGATATCCAGTCCGTCCTGGTCATCGGCTCCGGCCCGATCGTCATCGGCCAGGCCGCCGAGTTCGACTACTCCGGCACCCAGGCCTGCCGCGTCCTCAAGGCCGAGGGCCTGCGGGTCATCCTGGTGAACTCCAACCCCGCGACGATCATGACCGACCCGGAGATCGCCGACGCCACGTACGTCGAGCCGATCACCCCGGAGTTCGTCGAGAAGATCATCGCGAAGGAGCGCCCCGACGCGCTGCTCCCGACCCTCGGCGGCCAGACCGCGCTGAACACCGCCATCTCCATGCACGAGCAGGGGGTGCTGGAGAAGTACGGCGTCGAGCTGATCGGCGCCAACGTCGAGGCCATCAACAAGGGCGAGGACCGCGAGCTCTTCAAGGGCGTCGTCGAGGCCGTCAAGGCCAAGATCGGCTACGGCGAGTCCGCCCGCTCCGTCATCTGCCACACCATGGACGACGTCATCGCGGGCGTCGACACCCTCGGCGGCTACCCCGTCGTCGTGCGCCCCTCCTTCACCATGGGCGGCGCCGGCTCCGGCTTCGCCCACGACGAGGAGGAGCTGCGCCGCATCGCCGGACAGGGCCTCACGCTCTCCCCGACCACCGAGGTGCTCCTGGAGGAGTCCATCCTCGGCTGGAAGGAGTACGAGCTGGAGCTGATGCGCGACACCAAGGACAACGTCGTCGTCGTCTGCTCCATCGAGAACTTCGACCCGATGGGCGTCCACACCGGCGACTCGATCACCGTCGCCCCCGCGATGACGCTGACCGACCGCGAGTACCAGCGGCTGCGCGACGTCGGCATCGCGATCATCCGCGAGGTCGGCGTCGACACCGGCGGCTGCAACATCCAGTTCGCGATCGACCCGGCCGACGGCCGCGTCATCGTCATCGAGATGAACCCGCGCGTCTCCCGCTCCTCGGCGCTCGCGTCGAAGGCCACCGGCTTCCCGATCGCCAAGATCGCCGCCAAGCTGGCCATCGGCTACACGCTGGACGAGGTCCCCAACGACATCACCGAGAAGACGCCGGCCTCCTTCGAGCCGTCCCTCGACTACGTCGTCGTCAAGGCCCCGCGCTTCGCCTTCGAGAAGTTCCCGCTCGCCGACGCCACCCTCACCACCACCATGAAGTCGGTGGGCGAGGCCATGGCCATCGGCCGCAACTTCACCGAGGCCCTCCAGAAGGCCCTGCGCTCCCTGGAGAAGAAGGGCTCGCAGTTCACCTTCGTCGGCCCGGTCGGCGACAAGGACGAGCTGCTCGCCACCGCGGTCCGCCCGACCGACGGCCGCATCAACACCGTCATGCAGGCCATCCGCGCCGGCGCCTCCCAGGAGGAGGTCTTCGAGTTCACGCGGATCGACCCCTGGTTCGTCGACCAGCTCTTCCTCATCAAGGAGATCGCGGACGAGCTCGCGGCGGCCGAGAAGCTCCACCCCGAGCTGCTCGCCGAGGCCAAGCGCCACGGCTTCTCCGACGCCCAGATCGCCGAGATCCGCGGCCTGCGCGAGGACGTCGTCCGCGAGGTGCGCCACGCCCTGGGCGTCCGCCCGGTCTACAAGACGGTCGACACCTGCGCCGCCGAGTTCGCCGCGAAGACCCCGTACTTCTACTCCTCGTACGACGAGGAGTCCGAGGTCGCCCCGCGCACCAAGCCCGCGGTCATCATCCTGGGCTCCGGCCCCAACCGCATCGGCCAGGGCATCGAGTTCGACTACTCGTGCGTGCACGCCTCCTTCGCGCTCCACGACGCCGGGTACGAGACCGTCATGGTCAACTGCAACCCGGAGACCGTCTCCACGGACTACGACACCTCCGACCGCCTGTACTTCGAGCCGCTCACGCTCGAAGACGTGCTGGAGATCGTCCACGCCGAGTCCCTGGCCGGCCCCATCGCCGGCGTCATCGTCCAGCTCGGCGGCCAGACCCCCCTCGGCCTCGCCCAGGCCCTCAAGGACAACGGCGTCCCCGTCGTCGGCACCTCCCCGGAGGCCATCCACGCCGCCGAGGACCGCGGCGCCTTCGGCCGGGTCCTCGACGAGGCCGGACTGCCCGCCCCCAAGCACGGCACCGCCACCACCTTCACCGGTGCGAAGGCCATCGCCGACGAGATCGGCTACCCGGTCCTGGTCCGCCCCTCGTACGTGCTCGGCGGCCGCGGCATGGAGATCGTCTACGACGAGGCCCGGCTGGAGTCCTACATCGCGGAGTCCACCGAGATCTCCCCGACCCGCCCCGTCCTGGTCGACCGCTTCCTCGACGACGCGATCGAGATCGACGTCGACGCCCTCTACGACGGCCACGAGCTCTACCTCGGCGGCGTCATGGAGCACATCGAGGAAGCCGGCATCCACTCCGGCGACTCGGCCTGCGCGCTGCCCCCGATCACCCTCGGCGGCTACGACATCAAGCGCCTGCGCGCCTCCACCGAGGCCATCGCCAAGGGCGTCGGCGTCCGCGGTCTGATCAACATCCAGTTCGCGATGGCCGGCGACATCCTCTACGTCCTGGAGGCCAACCCGCGCGCGTCGCGGACCGTCCCCTTCACCTCGAAGGCGACCGCCGTCCCGCTCGCGAAGGCCGCCGCCCGCATCTCGCTCGGCACCACCATCGCCGAGCTGCGCGCCGAGGGCATGCTGCCCAAGACCGGTGACGGCGGCACCCTGCCGCTCGACGCGCCGATCTCCGTCAAGGAGGCCGTCATGCCGTGGTCGCGCTTCCGCGACATCCAGGGCCGCGGCGTCGACACCGTCCTCGGCCCGGAGATGCGCTCCACCGGCGAGGTCATGGGCATCGACTCCGTCTTCGGCACGGCGTACGCCAAGTCGCAGGCCGGCGCCTACGGCCCGCTGCCGACCAAGGGCCGCGCGTTCATCTCCGTCGCCAACCGCGACAAGCGCACGATGATCTTCCCGGCCCGCGAGCTGGTCGCCCACGGCTTCGAGCTGATGGCCACCTCGGGCACCGCCGAGGTGCTGCGCCGCAACGGCATCAAGGCCACCGTCGTGCGCAAGCTCAGCGAGGGCGAGGGCCCCAACGGCGAGAAGACCATCGTCCAGCTGATCCACGACGGCCAGGTCGACCTGATCGTCAATACCCCGTACGGCACCGGCGGCCGCCTCGACGGCTACGAGATCCGTACGGCCGCCGTGGCGCGCAGCGTCCCGTGCCTGACCACGGTCCAGGCACTCGCCGCGGCAGTCCAGGGCATCGACGCGCTCAACCGCGGTGACGTGGGCGTCCGTTCGCTCCAGGAGCACGCCGAGCAGCTGACCGCGGCCCGCGACTAGCAGCCCGACCAGGGGAGGGGGACACCGGATTCGCGTATGCGACGGGTGTCCCCCTCTTCATGAGCGCAGAGGGATCTTCGAAGCGATGTACAAACTCTTCTTCCAGCTGGTCTTCAAGCGGATGGACCCCGAGCGGGCCCACCACGCGGCCTTCCGCTGGATCCGCCTCGCCGCCCGCACCCCGGTCCTGCGGACCTTCGTCGCGGCCTGGCTCGCCCCCCGCCACGAGGCGCTGCGCACCGAGGCCCTGGGCCTGCGGATGCACGGCCCCTTCGGACTCGCGGCCGGCTTCGACAAGAACGCCGTGGCCGTCGACGGCATGGCGATGCTCGGCTTCGACCACGTCGAGATCGGCACGGTCACGGCCGAGGCCCAGCCCGGCAACCCCAGGAAGCGGCTGTTCCGGCTCGTGCCGGACCGCGCGCTGATCAACAGGATGGGCTTCAACAACGAGGGCTCGGCGGCCGTCGCCGAGCGCCTCGCCGCCCGCGAGGCCGTCTTCAGGACGGTCGTCGGCGTCAACATCGGCAAGACGAAGACCGTGCCCGAGGAGGAGGCCGTCGCGGACTACGTGGCCTCCACCGAGCGCCTCGCCCGCCACGCCGACTACCTCGTCGTCAACGTGTCCTCGCCGAACACCCCCGGCCTGCGCAACCTCCAGGCCACCGCGTCGCTGCGCCCCCTGCTGACGGCCGTACGGGAAGCCGCCGACCGGGCCGTCACCGGCCGCCGGGTGCCGCTCCTGGTCAAGATCGCCCCCGACCTCGCCGACGAGGACGTCGACGCGGTCGCGGACCTGGCACTGGAGCTGGGCCTCGACGGCATCATCGCCACCAACACCACCATCGCGCGGGACGGCCTCGGCCTGAAGTCCGCGCCGGACCTGGTCAAGGAGACCGGTGGCCTGTCCGGCGCCCCAGTCAAGGAGCGCTCCCTGGAGGTCCTTCGCCGCCTCTACGCCCGCGTGGGGGACCGCCTCGTCCTGGTCGGCGTCGGCGGCATCGAGAACGCCGAGGACGCCTGGCGGCGGATCCTGGCCGGAGCCACCCTGATCCAGGGCTACAGCGCCTTCATCTACGAGGGACCCTGCTACGCCCGCGCCATCCACCGGGGCCTGGCCGCGCGCCTGGCCGACAGCCCGTACGCGACGCTCGCCGACGCGGTGGGCGCCGAGACCCGAAAGGCCGCGCTGTGAGCCCCACGACCCCTGTGACCCCCTTCGGCACCCGCCTGCGCGCCGCGATGGACGCCCGCGGCCCGCTGTGCGTGGGCATCGACCCGCACGCCGCCCTGCTGGACTCCTGGGGGCTGGCCGACGACATCGCCGGGCTGGAGGCGTTCTCCCGGACGGTCGTGGAGGCGCTGGCCGACTCGGTGGCGGTCTTCAAGCCGCAGGCCGCCTTCTTCGAGCGGTTCGGCTCGCGGGGCGTCGCGGTGCTGGAGCGGACCGTGGCGGACGCCCGGGCGGCGGGCTCGCTGGTCGTGATGGACGCCAAGCGGGGCGACATCGGTTCGACCATGGCGGCGTACGCCTCGGCCTTCCTGGACCCGGCCTCGCCGCTGTTCTCGGACGCGCTCACGGTCTCCCCGTACCTGGGCTACGGCTCGCTGAAGCCGGCCGTGGACCTGGCCCGGGAGTCGGGAGCGGGCCTGTTCGTCCTGGCGCTCACCTCCAACCCGGAGGGCGCGGAGGTCCAGCGGGCGGTGCGCGAGGACGGCCGGACGATCGGGGCGACGATGCTGGCGCACCTGGCGGCGGAGAACGCGGGCGCCGAGCCGATGGGCTCCTTCGGAGCGGTGGTCGGCGCCACCCTGGGGGACCTGTCCTCCTTCGACCTGGACATCAACGGGCCGCTGCTGGCCCCCGGCATCGGCGCGCAGGGCGCGACCGCGGCCGACCTGCCGGCGGTCTTCGGGGCGGCCGTGCGCAACGTCGTCCCGAACGTGTCACGGGGCGTCCTGCGGCACGGCCCGGACGTGGCGGCCCTGCGCGCGTCCGCGCGGGGCTTCGCCGAGGAGATCCGCGCGGCCGTCGCCGCGTAGCCCGCCGTCGCGGGGGCGGCCGGCCCGCCCCCGTACGCCCGCGCGCCGCGCGCCGGACGGGCCGCGACGGCCCTTCCGGCCGCCTGACCCGCCCGGACGGCGCCCCGGTGTGACGCGTATCACCACCACCGGGGGCCGCCGG
>NZ_JBEOXU010000144.1:0-14727 GCF_040296725.1 Streptomyces sp. NPDC002044 | reverse complement strand
GGCCAGTCCGCGCGCGATGGCCAGCTCCGTGATGTACGGGACCGGGTCGCCCGGCGCCAGCAGCGCGGCCTTGCGGCACGCCTCCCGCGCCTCGGGAAGGGCGGGACATCCCCCTGCGGGCGCTCGGGTGCGGCGCGGCCTGCGACTAGGGTTCCCGTATGAAGCTCCGACTGCCCCGGCGCCGCCGCAGCCGCCTGATCGCGGGCGCCGCCGCGCTCGCCGTCGTCGCGGGAGCCGGTACGTGGACCGCCGCGGCCGCGGCCGGCGACGCGCCGGCCGTACACCGCGAGGACCGCGTACTGGACATGCCCGGCGCCGGCATCGACACCTCGTACTTCACCTCGGGTGGCGGGGAGGACGGCGGGGGGAAACGGCCCGCCGTGCTCCTCGGGCACGGCTTCGGCGGCAGCAAGGACGACGTCCGGGCCCAGGCCGAGCAACTGGCCCGTGACGGGTACGCCGTCCTGACCTGGTCGGCCCGCGGATTCGGCCGCTCCGGCGGAGCGATCGGGCTCAACGACCCGGAACACGAGGTCAAGGACGTCTCGCGGCTCGTCGACTGGCTCGCGACCCGGCCCGGGGTACGCCTCGACGCGGCCGGCGATCCGCGTGTCGGCGTGTCCGGTGCCTCCTACGGCGGGGCGGTGTCGCTGCTGGCCGCCGGGTACGACGCGCGGGTCGACGCGATCGCCCCGCAGATCACCTTTTGGAACCTCGCCGACTCGCTCTTCCCCGGGGACGTCTTCAAGAAGCTGTGGGCGGGGATCTTCTTCACCACCGGTTCCGCCGAAGGACTGCAACAGTCCCAGGGGGCACCCGACCAGCAGGCACCGGCCGGGCAGGCGCCCTCTCGGCAGCAGCCGGCCGGGCAGGACGCGGCCCCGGGCGGAACCAAGGCCGCGGACCCCGCGGCCGCTCCCGGCTGCGGCCGGTTCCAGCCCGAGCTGTGCGCGATGTACGAGCGGGTCGCGGTGGCGGGCAAGCCCGACGCCGAGGCCCGGGCCCTGCTGGAGGGGCGCAGCCCCTCCGCCGTCGGCGGCCGGATCAAGGTGCCGACGCTGATCGTCCAGGGCCAGGACGACTCGCTGTTCCCGCTGGACCAGGCCGACGCCATGGCCACGGCCATCGCGGCGAACGGCGCGCCCGTCTCGGTGGACTGGGCGGCCGGCGGCCACGACGGCGGGATGCGGGAGGCCGGCCGGGCGAACGCGCGGGTGGCCGCCTGGTTCGACCGCTACCTGAAGGACGACGAGGGCGCGGACACCGGTCCGGCGTTCCGCGTCTCGCGCTCCGGCGGCATCGACTCCACCGACGGGCAGGTGACGCTGCGCGGCGCGACGGGCGGCCGCTACCCGGGGCTCACGTCGGGTCCGGAGCGGTTCGCCCTGTCCGGGCGCGAGCAGAGCTTCGCCAATCCGGCGGGCGGCGCGCCGCCCGCGCTGTCCTCGCTGCCGGGCATCGGCGGTCAGCTCGCGGCCTTCGGGGCGGGGCTGTCCCTGGACTTCCCGGGGCAGAACGCGCGGTTCGAATCGGAGCCGCTGGCCAAGGACGTGACGATCACCGGAACCCCGACCGTCACCCTGAACGTGAGGTCGACGGCTGCCGACGGATCGGCCGTCCTGTTCGGCAAGGTGTACGACGTGGGGCCGGACGGCCGACAGCAGGTTCTGCCCAGTCAGCTCGTCGCCCCCGTCCGGGTGGAGGACGCCGGGCAGGGCCGGGCCGTCGAGCTGCGGCTGCCCGCGATCGACCACGCGGTCGAGGCGGGGCACCGGCTGCGCCTGGTGGTCGCCGCGACCGACCTCGGCTACGCGACCCCGGCGGCGCCCGCCGTGTACACGGTCACCGCCGAGGGGCCGCTGACCGTTCCCGTCGCCGCGGGGGTGCGCACCGCCTCGTCCGGACTGCCCGCCTGGACATGGGGGCTCCCGCTGGGCGCGGCCGTACTGGCCGCGGCGCTGCTCGGGATCCGACGGACCGGCGGCCGGAGCGGTGGTGGCGGTCGAGGCGGGGCTCCGGCTCCGGACCCCGCGCTGGCCGGCGTACCGCTGGAGATCACCGGGCTGACCAAGAGGTACGCGAAGGCCCAGGACCGGTACGCGGTGCGGGACCTGTCGTTCCGGGTGGAGAAGGGCCAGGTGCTGGGCCTGCTCGGGCCCAACGGCGCCGGCAAGACCACCACCCTGCGGATGCTGATGGGCCTCATCTCCCCGGACGCCGGTGAGATCCGGGTGTTCGGGCACGCGGTGCGCGCCGGGGCGCCGGTACTGTCCCGGGTCGGCGCCTTCGTCGAGGGAGCGGGCTTCCTGCCGCACCTGACGGGCCGCGCCAACCTGGAGCTGTACTGGCAGGCCACCGGCCGGCCCGCCGAGGACTCACAGATGGCGGAGGCCCTGGAGATCGCGGGCCTCGGCGACGCGCTGGAGCGTGCGGTACGCACGTACTCGCAGGGCATGCGCCAGCGGCTCGCCATCGCGCAGGCCATGCTCGGCATGCCGGACCTGCTGATCCTCGACGAGCCGACGAACGGTCTGGACCCGCCGCAGATCCGGGAGATGCGGGACGTGATGATCCGCTACGCGGCCGGCGGGCGGACGGTCATCGTCTCCAGCCACCTGTTGTCGGAGGTGGAGCAGTCCTGCACGCACCTGGTCGTCATGGACCGCGGCCGGCTCGTCCAGGCGGGCGAGGTCGCGGAGATCACCGGCGGCGGGGACACCCTGCTGGTGACGCTGGCGGGACCGGTGGACGAGGTGGCCGTCGAGAAGGTGGCGGCCCTGGAGGGAGTGGGTTCGGTGGTGGCCGCCGACGACGGGCTGCTGGTGGGGCTCGAAGGCGCGACGGCCGCGGAGCTGATCGCCGAACTCGTACGGCTGGAGGTGCCGGTGTCCGGAGTGGGTCCGCACCGCCGGCTGGAGGACGCGTTCCTGACGCTGATCGGAGGTTCGGCATGAGTGCCGTCCAGGAGACCGCGCCCGGCTACCGGCCCGGCCGGACCCTGCCGCTGCGGGTGGAGGCGCAGCGTCAGTGGCGCCGGCGGCGGACGCTGGTGATGGGCGGGGTGCTCGCCGCACTCCCCTTCATCATGATCGTCGCGTTCGCCGTGGGCGGCGGGCCGGACGACGGTCCGGGCGGCGGCAACGGCCGGATCACCCTGATCGACACGGCCACCGCCTCGGGCGCGAACTTCGCCGCGACCTGCCTGTTCGTCTCGGCGGGCTTCCTGCTGGTGGTGCCGGTGGCGCTGTTCTGCGGGGACACGGTGGCCTCGGAGGCGAGCTGGTCCTCGCTGCGCTACCTGCTGGCCTCACCGGTACCGCGGGCCCGGCTGCTGTGGAGCAAGCTCGTGGTGGCGCTCGGCTTCAGCCTGGCGGCGATGGTGCTGCTGCCGGTGGTGGCGCTGGCGGCGGGCACGGCCGCGTACGGCTGGGGGCCGCTGAAGCTGCCCACGGGCGGGTCCCTGGCGGCCTCGGAGACGGTGCCGCGGCTCGCGCTGGCGGTCGCCTTCATCTTCGTGTCGCAGCTGGTCACGGCGGGGCTGGCGTTCTGGTTGTCCACCCGGACGGACGCGCCGCTGGGTGCGGTGGGCGGCGCGGTCGGGCTGACGATCGTCGGCAACGTGCTGGACGCGGTGACGGCGCTCGGGTCATGGCGGGAGTTCCTCCCGGCGCACTGGCAGTTCGCCTGGGCGGACGCGCTGCAGCCGCAGCTGGAGTGGGGCGGGATGGTCAAGGGGACCGCGGTGTCGGTGTCCTACGCGCTGGTGCTGTTCGCCCTGGCCTTCCGGGGTTTCTCCCGCAAGGACATCACGTCCTGAGCGGGAGGGCCCCGGGACGGCGGGGCCGGGGCGGACGGGGCCGGGGCGGGCGGGCCCCGGTCCGTCACGGCAGGACGCGTACGGGTGCGCCGTCGAGGAACGCCGCGATGTTCTCGACGGCTTCGCCGTAGTACGTGGCGTAGTTGGCCCGCGTCACGTAGCCGAGGTGCGGCGTGGCCAGCAGCCGTGGGGCGGTGCGCAGCGGGTGGTCCTCCGGCAGCGGCTCGGTGTCGTAGACGTCGAGGCCGGCTCCGGCGATCCGGCCGGCGTGCAGGGCGTCGAGGAGCGCGTCCTGGTCGACGATGGCCGCGCGTGAGGTGTTGACCAGGTAGGCGGCCGGCCGCATCAGGGCGAGTTCGGGTGCGCCGATCAGGCCACGGGTGCGGTCGCCGAGGGCGAGGTGGACCGAGACGAAGTCGCTGTCCGCCAGGAGTTCCTCCTTGGATCCGGCGCGGCGCACGCCGACCTCCGCGGCCCGTTCGTCCGTGAGGTTGCGGCTCCAGGCCACCACGTCCATGCCGAAGGCGAGCCCGACCCGGGCGACCCGGCCGCCGATCCTGCCGAGGCCGAGGAGTCCGAGCCGGCGGCCGTGCAGGTCGGCGCCGAGGGTGCTCTGCCAGGGGCCGCCGGTGCGCAGGGCGGTGTTCTCGGGGACGAGGCCCCGGGCCAGGCCGAGCAGCAGCGCCCAGGTCAGTTCGACGGGCGGGGTGCCTGAGCTGGCCGTGCCGCAGACGGTGACCCCGCCCCGCGCGGCGGCGGCGTAGTCGATCACCGAGTTCCGCATGCCGCTGGCGACGAGCAGCGCGAGGCGGGGCAGCCGGTCGAGCAGGGAGGCCGGGAAGGGCTGGCGTTCGCGCAGGGTGACGACGATGTCGAAGTCGGCCAGGCGTGCGGCGAGCCGGTCCTCGTCGGAGAGATGGTCCGTGAACGTCACGACCTCCACCCGGTCGGCGAGCGGGCTCCAGTCGGCCAGGGTGGTCGCGGCGTCCTGGTAGTCGTCGAGCACGGCGCAGCGCAGCGGGCCGTGCCCGGCGGAGGGGGTGCGGTTCACGCCGGGGCGCCCGGTGCCACGGCGTCGATCTCGGCGAGCAGTTCGGCGTCCAGCGGCCGGTCGGCGACGGCCGCGTTGGCCCGCACCTGCTCGGGCGAGGTGGCTCCCGCGATGACGGAGGCGCAGCCGGGCCGCGCGGAGAGCCAGCCGACGGCGAGTTCGAGCACGCTGCGCCCGTGCGTCTCCGCGAGCGCGGCCAGGGCTTCGACCACGTCGAGGCGTTCCTCGGTGAGGTAGCCGTCGCGGCCTTCGAGGCGCGAGCCGGCCGGGACGGGCGCGCCGCGGCGGATCTTGCCCGTCAGGAGGCCGTTGGCGAGGGGGAAGTAGGGCAGGACGCCGACGCCGTAGTGCAGGGCGGCGGGGACGAGCTCGCGTTCGGCGGAGCGCTGCAGGAGGGACCACTCGTTCTGCGCCGACACGAAGGGCGCCGCGCCCGTTTCGCGGGCGACGTGGGCGGCCTCGGCGAGCTGCCAGCCGCTGAAGTTGGAGTGGCCGATGTAGCGCACCTTGCCCTCGGCGACGAGTTCGGTGAGGGCGGCGAGGGTCTCGGCGACGGGCGTGGCCGGGTCGGGGCTGTGCAACTGGTAGAGGTCGATGTGGTCGGTGTCCAGGCGGCGCAGCGACTCCTCGACGGCCCGCCGGACGTAGGCCCGGCCGCCGCGCGAGCCCGCGGCGGGCCCGTACTCCATGTCCATGCCCGCGAAGCCGAACTTGGTGGCGAGCACGACCTGGTCGCGGCGGCCCTTGAGGGCCTGGCCGAGGTGGCGTTCCGAACCGCCGCCCCCGCCGTAGATGTCGGCGGTGTCCAGGAGGGTGATGCCCGCGTCGAGGGCGGCGTCGACGACGGCGCGGGTGGCCTGGGCGTCGAGGCGGCCGCCGAAGTTGTTGCAGCCCAGTCCGACGGCGGAGACCTTCAGGCCCGAACTGCCCAGGGGGAGATAGCGCATGGGTTCCGTTGCTCCGCTCTCGTGAGGTCACGTGATCACCGCGAAGTTACCCCACCCGCGCCTTGACGATCAGAACGACTGAGGTGAGGCCCGTGCCGCCGCCCACCGCGCGGTGGCACGGGCCTTCCGGGCCGCCGGCCTGGGCGGACGGCCCTACGCGGTGGCCCGGTCGCGCGCCCCGGGCTGAGCGGGGCTCCGCCCGGAGTCTCCCACCGGGGGCTACCGCAGGCGGGCCGCGCCGGCCGAGGGGGCCGCCGTCGTGATGCGGGGCGGTGCGTGGCCCGCCCCGCGGAAGGCCCCGGTCACCGCCCGGGCCACTTCCGGCTCCGCGTCCGCGTCGATCAGGGCCAGCGCCGAGCCGCCGAACCCGCCGCCCGTCATCCGGGAGCCGTACGCCCCCGCAGCGTTGGCGGCGGCCACCGCGAGGTCCAGCTCCGGGCAGGACACCTCGTAGTCGTCGCGCAGGGAGGCGTGCCCCTCGGTCAGCAGCGGGCCGGCCTCCCGGAACGCGCCGGAGCGCAGCAGCTCCACGATCCGTACGACCCGTTCGTTCTCGGTGACGACGTGCCGGACGCGCTTGCGGTGGAGCGGATCGGCGAGACCCGCCAGCGCCTGTTCCAGTTCCTCGTACGGCAGGTCGCGCAGGGCCGGCACGCCGAGGACCGCCGCCGCCTCGTGGCACGAGGACCGGCGCCGCGCGTACGCCCCGTCGGCCAGGGCGTGCTTGACCCGGGTGTCGATGACGAGCAGGCGCAGGCCCGCCGCCGCGCAGTCGAAGGGGATGTGCCGCTGTTCGAGACTGCGGGTGTCCAGGTGCAGGGCGTGCCCGTCGGTCGCACAGGCCGAGGCCGTCTGGTCCATGACCCCGCACGGGACCCCGACGTACGCGTTCTCGGCCCGCCGGGCGAGCGCCGCCAGTTCGGGGCGGGTGAGCGCGAGCCCGTACAGGTCGGCGAGGGCCAGCCCGACGGCCACTTCCAGGGCCGCCGAGGACGAGAGGCCGGCCCCGGTCGGGACGTCGGACCGGACGTGGAGGTCGGCGCCGCCCCCGACCGGAAGGCCCGCGTCCCGCAGGGCCCACACCACCCCCGCCGGGTACGCCGCCCAGCTCGCGGCCCCCGGCGGTGGGTGCGCGGGATCGAGTGCGGCGATGTCGAGGGACACCACACCGGAGGGGGCGTCGGCCGAGTGGAGTCTCAGGAGCCCGTCACCGCGCCGGGCGGCGGCGGCCTCCGTGCGCTGCGGGAGCGCGAAGGGCAGGACGAAACCGTCGTTGTAGTCGGTGTGTTCGCCGATCAGGTTCACGCGCCCCGGGGCCGCCCAGACCCCCTCGGGCGGGTACCCGTACAGCTCCCGGAACTCCCGCGCCGTCGCGTTCACCGGCTCGCCACCTCCCGCAGGCGGGCGGCCGCGTCCTCGGGCCGGACGTCGTTCATGTATGCCTCCATGCCGGATTCGGTCCCGGCGAGGTACTTGAGCTTGTCCGCGGTGCGGCGGACCGTGAACAGCTCCAGGTGGAGCGCGAAGTCGGCGCGTCCCCCGCCCGTCGGGGCCTGGTGCCAGGCGGAGACGTACGGGGTCGGTTCGGGCCGGTCGAAGAGCCGGTCGAAGCGGCGCAGCAGTTCCAGGTAGACGCGGGGGAACTCGGCGCGGGCCTCGGCGCCGAGGGCGGGCAGGTCGGGGACCCGGCGGTTCGGGTAGAGGTGGACCTCGTACGGCCAGCGGGCCGCGTACGGCACGAAGGCGGTCCAGTGCTCCCCGGCCAGCACGATCCGCGACCCGTCGGCGCGTTC
The DNA here is from genome assembly GCF_040296725.1 of Streptomyces sp. NPDC002044. Classification (NCBI taxonomy): domain Bacteria; kingdom Bacillati; phylum Actinomycetota; class Actinomycetes; order Kitasatosporales; family Streptomycetaceae; genus Streptomyces; species Streptomyces sp. NPDC002044. The sequence goes on along the minus strand of NZ_JBEOXU010000144.1, from coordinate 7,119 downwards.
GCCGGCCAGGACCTCGTCGAAGAGGTTGCCGCCGGTGCGGGAGCGGTGCTCCTCGACGGTGGCCCGCATCCGGGTGGTGCGCGGGGTGACGAACGGGAAGGCGTAGATCTGGCCGTGCGGGTGGGCGAGGGTGACGCCGATCTCGGCGCCCCGGTTCTCGAAGCAGTAGACCTGGCGGACGCCCTCGCGGGCGGACAGCTCGGCGGTGCGGTCGGTCCAGGCGGCGAGCACCAGGGCGGCCCGGCGCTCGTCGAGTTCGGCGAAGGAGGTCAGGTGCTCGGGTGTGAAGCAGATGACCTCGCAGCGGCCCGTGTCCCCGGTGAGGGAGGGGAAACGGTTCTCGAAGACGGCCACCTCGTAGTCGGGCGCCGGGATCTCGCTCGCGCGTCCGCCGGTGGAGGGGCACAGCGGGCACGCGTCGGCGGGCGGGTGGTAGGTACGGCCCTGCCGGTGCGAGGCGATGACCACCTCGTCGCCGAGCAGCGGGTCGCGGCGGACCTCGGAGGCGCTCGCGGGGGCGCCGAGGGGGCGGGTGTCGGGGAAGGCGCGGGCAGCGCCCTCGTCGGTGTCGTAGTAGAGGATCTCGCGGCCGTCGGCGAGACGGGCGCTCGTGCGCTTCACGTGCGGGGCTTCTCTCATTGGAGGGTGACGACCTTGGTGCGGCCGAGGTCGGGCCGGTCGCACAGCGGCAGTTCGGTGCCGGGGCGTTCGAGTTCGAGGACGATGATCTCGTTCTCGCCGGCGTGCCAGAGCGGTCCGGGAGCGTAGAGGGTGCGTTGCGGGCCGCGCGGGGTGTCGTAGTGGCCGAGGAGGAATCCGTTCAGCCAGACCAGCCCGGTGCCCCAGCCCGAGACGTCGACGAAGGCGTCGGCGGGGGCGCCGGGGGCGTGGAGGTAGCGGTGGAAGACCGGCTGGCCTACGGCGGCGCCGGGTCCGGCCGGGCCCGCGGACCAGTCGAGCGTGGTCGGGTCGGTCAGGGGCAGCGGGCGGATCTCCCATTCGAACAGCTGCTGGTGGCCGTGGCGCACCCCGCGCCAGATGCCCTTGCGGTCGTCGAGGAGCGGCCCGTAGTTGACCCGTCCTTGGGCACGTACGAGTACGTCGAGGACCACGCCGCCCTCACCGACGGGCAGATCGAGGCCCTCGTCGGGCGCGTTGCGGTCGAGCACGCCGAGCCGGACCCCGTCGGCGAAGACGTACGCGCGGTCACCGAGGCCGTCGATCCTGACGGGCATCGCGGGGCGCGGGCCGGTGATCGTGGTGCGGTAGTGGATCAGGCCGTGGCTCTGGCCGAGCCGCTCCATGGACTCGGGGGCGGCCCGCCGCACGGGCGGTCCGGCGAGGCGGTCGAGCGCGGCGAGCAGCGGCGCGGAGCCGGCGGGTGCGGCGAGGGCGGGGACGATGCGGGGCAGCGGCTCGGGCAGCGGCTCGTCGGGCAGGGGCAGGTACTTGCCGATGACCTCACGGAACGCGTGGAACTTGGGGGTGAGTTCGCCGGCCTCCCCGATGGGCGCGTCGTAGTCGTAGCTGGTGACGGTGGGCTCGTAGCCGGCCTCGCCGGGGCGGGATCCGGTGTGGTTGGCGCCGGCCCAGAAGCCGAAGTTGGTGCCGCCGTGCGCCATGTAGAGGTTGACCGAGGCTCCGGTGGCGAGGAGTTCGTCGAGCGATCCGGCCACCTCCTCGACCTCGCGGACGTGGTGGTCATCGCCCCAGTGGTCGAACCAGCCGATCCAGAACTCCATGGCGGCGAGCGGGCCGGTGCGCTGGTAGCGGCGCAGGGCGTCGAGGCGTTCGGCGGGCCGGGCGCCGAAGGTGGCGGTGGCGAGGCGGCCGGGGACCATCCCGCCCTGGAGCATGGCGTCCTCGGGGCCGTCCGCCGTGAACAGCAGGCAGTCGACGCCGCGTTCGACGAGTGCCCGCTCCACGTGGGCGCGGTAGCGGGTGTCGTCGCCGTACGAGCCGTACTCGTTCTCTATCTGTACGGCGACCACCGGGCCGCCGCGGCTCGCGAGCAGGGGCAGCAGCTCGGGAACGACCGCGTCGAACCAGCCGTCCACCTCGGCCTCGAAGCGCGGGTCGGAACAGCGCAGGTGCAGGCCGTCGACGGCGAGGAGCCGCGCGGGCAGGCCGCCGAAATCCCATTCGGCGCAGATGTAGGGGCCGGGGCGCACGATGGCGTCGAGGCCGGCGTCCCGGGCGAGGCGCAGGAAGCGGGCGAGGTCGCGCGGGCCGGTGAAGTCCGCCTCGCCGGGAGCCGTCTCGTGGAAGTTCCAGGGGACGTAGGTGTCGACGGTGTTCACGCCCAGGGCGCGCAGCCGGCGCAGCCTGTCCTCCCACAGGTCCGGATGGACCCGGAAGTAGTGCAGGGCCCCGGAGACGATCCGGTGGGGCCGGCCTGCGCGCCGGAATCCGTCCTGGTCGTGCGTGAGCATGCGCTGACTCCCGGGAGAGATCGAGATGTCGTGAAGAGCGGGCGCCCTCGAATATATGAACGCTCCGACCGCACCGTCAATGACCAATTGATCAGATTCGATCGAATCGATCGAATCACATGTCTATGATGTCACCGGACGCCCGCGCACCCTGTACCACCCGCCCCCACGCTCCACCCACTCGCGCCCCATCCACACCCACCCGCACACACCAGCCCACGCGCCCACGCGTACCCGTACGTCCCGCCCGTACCCGTACGCGTACGCTCCGACTCCCGGATCAGCCGAACGTGACCGCGCAGACAGCAGGGGGACACTTGAGACCGCACGTAGACCGGCGCCAGGCCCGCGTACTCACCCTCGTCCGGGCGCGCGGCAGTGTCCGCGTGGCGGACCTGGCCCAGGAACTCGGCATCTCCCCCGTCACCCTGCGGCGGGACATCGAGGCGATGACCGCCCGGGGCGAGATCCAGCGCATGCACGGGGTGATCAGCCGGGTGGACCCGGCGCACGGTCCGGCCGCCCCCCGGGCGGGAGCGTCGGTCCCGGCCACCGCCACCGCCCGGGGCGCCGCGGGCCCCGGCGGCGGGGAAGGGCTCGTGGTCGGGATGGTGGTGCCCACGACCGAGTACTACTACGCGGAAGTCGTCCGCGGCGCGCGCGAAGCGGTCGAGGCGCGCGGCGCCCGGCTGACCGTGGGGCTCACCCGCTACCTGCCGGGCGAGGACCGGACCCAGGCGGACCGACTGGTGTCGACCGGAGCGCACGGGCTGCTGCTGACACCGGACTGGGAGGCCGGGTCGCCGGGCCCCGGGGAAGGCGGCTGGGTCGCGGAACTCCCGGTTCCGACGGTCCTGGTGGAACGCTGGGCACCGCCCGGGCATCCGGCGGCGGCGCTGGACCGGGTGGCGTCGGACCACGCCCACGGCGCGGCGCGGGCCGTGCAGCACCTGGCGGGACTGGGCCACCGGCGGATCGCACTGGCCAGCCGGACCACCCCGACGACGGCGCGGCTGCGGACCGGGTACGAGGCCGCGGTGGCCGCGCTCGGACTGGATCCGGCCCCGCCGTGGCCCGCTGCCGGACCGGCTCCCTTGTCGGAAGCCGACCTCTTCGCCCGGACCCTGGACTACCTGTGCGACGCGGTGACCGCGGGCGGGGTGACGGCGGCGCTGATCCACAGCGACACGGACGCGATCATGCTGATCCCCCGGCTCACGGCGCGCGGCGTTCGGGTGCCGGAGGACCTGGCGGTGATCACGTACGACGACGAGGTGGCCGGAATGGCCGACGTCCCGCTCACGGCGGTGGCACCCGCCAAGCACGAGGTCGGCGCCCGGGCCGCCGGGCTGCTCCTGGACCGGCTCTCGGGCGGGGAGCCGGAGGACGGTCCGCGTCTGCATCTGGAACTCCTCCCGGGGCTGACCGTCCGCCCCTGACGGCGCGGCGGCGCCCGCGAAGCGATCGTTTCGATCGAACCGGCCCCACAGGCGGGTCCGGGGCCGGTCAAGGCGGTGATTCCCGTCGGCACCCTCCCCCGGAACGGTGCGCCGCAGCGGCCGTCACCACCCCGGAGCGGTGCGCCCGGCGAAGCCGCCGACCCGGAACGGCAGGCCCCGGCCGTAGCGGCGAAACCGCGGCGGAACACCCCGAAGCAGGCACGAACCCACGGCGGCACCAGCCGAGGCACGAAACCGCAAGGGTCCGGCCCCGTGGAGGCAGAAAACCACAGGGACCCGGACCGGCGGAGGTCCAAAACCGCGGGAGCCCGGACCAGCGGAGGTACGAAGCCGCGTGCAATGGTCCCGGCGCACCGCCCCAACGGGAGCGGAAACCCCGGCGCAACCGTGAAACGGGAGCAGGACGCCCGACCCGGCCTGGCCCGCTGGCCCCGCGGGCCCCCTGGCACCCCGTGGCCCCCGACCCCGCGTACGCGGAAACGCCGTGGGGCCGGCTCCGGGAAAGGAGTCGGCCCCACGGCGTACGACAAGAAGCGATCACGCGGTTTGGTGGCAGGGGCGGCAGGATTCGAACCTGCGACCTTCGGTTTTGGAGACCGGCGCTCTGACCAGCTGAGCTACACCCCTTCGGTGGGACCAACCATGACACGGCACGGCCTGAAGATCCACTGTTTTCTGCGGTCAACCGGGTGGAAATCCGTCGGCGAGCCGTCCGCCGGACGCCTTGAGCCAGGCGATCAGCTCGGCGTCCTCACTGGTCAGAGCGATGTCGAGCGGCGTCATCCCGTCATGGCCGATCCAGTTGAGGTCCGCCCCTTGAGACAGCAGGTATCGCGCAGTGGACAGCTGGCCGCCGTGACAAGCCGCCCAGAAGCCACGCGTGACGTCCTCGGAAGAGGCCCCGGACTCCAGGAGACCGGCGATCCGGTCGAGGAGCCCGAGGGCGGCGGCTTCCTGGAGGCCGGGGCGGGCACCGTGGTCGAGGAGTCGGCGCGCCGCCCGCCACTGGCCGAAGCCGCAGGCGTCGGTGAGCGGGGTACCGCCGCCGAGGACCGCACCCGGGGCCTCGATGTCGGCTCCGGCGGCGACGAGGGCGTCGACGGCGTGCACGTCGTCGTTGCTGGCGGCCCAGTGCAACGGCGTCTCGGCGTGGGCTCCCACGAACCGGGCCCCCGGGTCGGCGCCGGCCGCCACGAGGGTGCGGATGACCTCGGCGGTGTGCGGGTGGTGGCCGGGCCAGTCGGTCGCGATGTGCAGGAGGCTTCGCTCGCCGGCCGCCTCGCCACGCCGGACGATCCGCGCGGTCGCGAGCGCCGGGTGGGCGTTCAGGAGACGCCGCAGCGCGGGCAGGTCGCCGCCACGGATCGCGGCCATGACCGACAGGGCGAGCGGGTCGTCGGATTCCAGGGACTGGGGCTGCATGGGGCGTCCTCCCGGGGCTGGCGACCAGCCTACGAGTCCGCCGGGTCCACCGCACGCGCCACCCCGCCCCCGATCGCCGAAGAGCCACCGGAGGGCTGGCGAAGAACCGGCGAAGAACCGGCGGAATGCCGGCCTAAGGATGCAAGACGGCCGCCGGACGACCACTGGAGAGCCAACAGACGGCCGCCCGGAAAGCCGCCCGGAAACGGTCCGTCGGGGCCACCACCGCCACCCCAGCGGCCCGTGGGGGGCGTTGGCCGGTCCTGTCCGCGCAGCACCGAGTTTCGGCCGCCCCCTTGACCACTCTGGTCCAGACCAATAGTTTCCGGCATGCACCGCGCACGCGCTCACGCCCCAATCCCCGCATCCGCAAAGGAAGCCCATGCGCCGCAGCATGCTCGGCAGACTGGCCGTCGCCGCCTGCTCCCTCTCCCTGCTGACCGCCTTCGCACCCTCCGCCGGTGCGCAGGGCGACGGGGCGGACGGACACCACCGCTCGTACAAGAAGGTCGGCTACTTCACCCAATGGGGCATCTACGGCCGGGACTTCCAGGTCCAGGACCTCGATGCGAACGGCTCCGCCGGCAAGCTCACCCACATCAATTACGCCTTCGGCAACGTCAGCGCCGACGGCAAGTGCTTCACGGGCAACGTTCCCGGTGAGGCCGACGCGTGGGCCGACTACTCCCGGCCCCTGGACGCCGCGAACTCCGTGGACGGCGTGGCGGACACCTGGGACCAGCCGCTCGCCGGGAACTTCAACCAGCTGCGCGAACTGAAGGCCAAGCACCCGGGCCTCAAGGCCCTGATCTCGCTGGGCGGTTGGAGCTGGTCCACGCATTTCTCGGACGCCGCGCTGACGCCCGCCTCCCGCAAGGCCCTCGTGACCTCCTGCATCGACCTCTACATCAAGGGGAACCTGCCGCAGGACGGCGCCCGCGGCGGTGCGGGTGCCGCGGCCGGCGTGTTCGACGGGATCGACCTCGACTGGGAGTGGCCCGGTTCGGCCGGAGACGCGGACACCAAGTTCCGGCCGGAGGACAAGGCCAACTTCACCGCGCTCGTCAAGGAGTTCCGCACCCAGCTCGACGCGCTGGCCAAGAGCCAGAAGAGGAAGACGAAGTACGAGCTGACGGCCTACGTCCCGACGGCGACGGCCAAGATCGACGCGGGCTTCGACGTCCGCCGGATCATGCGCGACTTCGACTTCGTGAACCTCCAGGGCTACGACTTCCACGTCTCCGGCGAGGCGACCACCGCCCAGCAGTCCGCGCTCCGCGCCCGGAACGACTTCAGCGTCGCCGGCACGGTCGAGGCATGGAAGCGGCGCGGTGCCCCCGCGCACAAGCTGGTGGTGGGCATGCCGTTCTACGGGCAGGGCTGGACCGGCGTCAGCGGCGGCGGGGACGGCATGGGCCAGCCGGCCACCGGCCCGGCCCCGGCCACCTGGGCCGCCGGGTACGAGGACTACAAGGAGCTGAAGAAGCTCGCGGACTCGGGGTCGTACCAGGTGCACCGCGACCGTCGGGGCGGCCATGCCTGGCTGTTCGACGGCACCACGCTGTGGACGTACGACGACCCGCAGGTGCTGCGCGCGAAGACCGCGTACGTCCGTGAAGAGGGCCTGGGCGGCGCGATGTTCTGGTCGCTGGACGCGGACACCTCCGACGGCGAGCTGATCACCGCCGTGGACCGCGGCCTGCGCGGCCGCTGACCGGGCTCCCCTCGCGGGACCCCACCAGACCGGCGCCGCCGGGCCGCGGACATCGATCCGGCCCGGCGGCGTCACACCACGTAGCGCACCG
>NZ_JBEOXU010000143.1:0-14759 GCF_040296725.1 Streptomyces sp. NPDC002044 | reverse complement strand
GGCGCTGGCGCGCCGGTACGGGGCGCGGGTGCACGTCGACGCGGCGTACGGGGGGTTCTACGCGATCCTGGGCCGGGCGGGTGCCGGGGGTCTGGACGCGGCCCCGTGGCGGGCGATCGCCGAGTGCGACTCGGTGGTGGTGGACCCGCACAAGCAGGGGTTGCAGCCGTACGGCTGCGGGGCGGTGCTGTTTCCCGATCCGCGGGCCGGGCGGCACTTCGCGCACGATTCGCCGTACACGTACTTCACCGATGCGGAGCTGCACCTGGGCGAGATCAGCCTGGAGTGCTCGCGGGCGGGTGCGGCGGCGGCCGGGCTGTGGCTGACGCTGCAGCTGCTGCCGCTGACGGTGGACGGGTTCGGGCGGATCCTGGCCGCGAACCGGCGGGCCGCGCTGCGGTGGGCGGACCTGCTGGAGTCCTCGGACGCGCTGGAGCTGTACCAGCGGCCGGACCTGGACATCGTGACGTACTTCCCGGTGGCGGCCGGCGGTTCGCTGTCCGCGATCGACGCGGCCTCGGACCGGCTGCTGTGCGACGGGATGACGGCGGAGTCGGATCCGGTGTTCCTGAGCGTGCTGCGGGCGGACGCGGAGGCGTTCGCGGCGCGGCATCCGGGTGTGGTGCGGGACGCGGAGGCGGCGCGGGTGATCCGCAGCGTTCTGATCAAGCCGGAGTCGGAGCACTATCTGCCGGTGCTGCACGCCCGGGTGGCGGAGCTGTCCGCGCTGGGCCGCACCGCGGCCTGAGTCCGTCCCGGTTCGTGCCCCGCTGTGTCCCGCTCCGTGTTCCGTCTCTCCCGGCTTTCCCCGTCCTGTGCCCTGTTCTCCCCCGCTCCCCGCTCCCCCGCTCCCCGCTCCCCCCGTTCCCCGCTTCTCCTGGGCTTTCCCCGTCCCCGCTCCCCTCGTCCGTTTCCGTTTCCGTTCCGCGTTGCCTTTGCCGTCTCCCGCCCTGTGATCCGGAGGTCCTGCCTTGTCCCCGACCGCGCCGTCCCCGACGCCGACCGACCCGCCCGCCGCGAGCCGGCTGGGCCGGGAGGACGTCACCCGCCTGTGCGCCCTTCTCGCGTCCTCCTTCCAGGAGGACGCGCTGACCCGCTGGATGATCCCCGACGAGCACCGCAGAGCCGATCTGCTGCCGGGGTTCTTCCGGGTGTTCGTCGAACTGTCCGCCTCCTGCGGCGGGGTCCTCACCAGCCCCGACGGCGATGCGGTGCTGCTGTTCCTGCCACCCGGTGCGGAGCCCGACGAGGCCGCCCTGGACGCGGCGTTCGCCGCGGCCCTGGGCGGGCACGCGGATGCCCTGCGGACCATCGCCGCCCTTCAGGCGCAGGCCCACCCGCACGCTCCGCACTACTACGTCTCGTTCGGGGCGGTCCGTGCCGGCCGCCAGCAGTCCGGTCTGATGTCCGGGCTGCTGGGCGTGCTGGCGGCCCGTGCGGACGCCCGGGGCGTCGGCCTGTACACCGAGGCCAGCTCGCCGGGGGGTGAGGCCGCGACCCTGCGGGCCGGTTTCGGCCGCCTGGGCGGGGACCTGGTCCTGCCCGGCGGCGGTCCCGTCCTTCGACCGATGTGGAGGGATCCCCGATGAGGGGCGACGACCTGATCCGGTCCTGGACCACCGGCGAGGTGGCCCGGGGCGACGTCCCGGCCGACGCCCTGGGCCCGCTGTTACAGGTGCTGCTGTGGAGCCGGGACTTCCTGGTGTCCAGCCACCCCGATCTGGGCCGCACCGGCCCGGTGTGCCCGTACACCCAGCCCTCGCTGCGCAAGGAGCTGTTCCATCTGGCGCTGCCGTCCGCGGACTGCGACAACCTGGCGCTGGCGGTGGACTCGCTGCGGACCCGCCACGCGGTCCTGTCGGAGCCTTTGTCTCCGGAGGACCGCGAGCTGCTGACGATCCTGCTGGTCCTGCCGGGGTTCGATCCGACGGACTCGGTGGAGCTGGACGAGCTGCAGCGCAAGGCGAAGGACGAGTTCGTCGCGGAGGGGCTGATGATCGGTCAGTTCCATCCGGTGTGTGAGGAGCCGGGCCTGTACAACGAGGCGTTCCGGCCGCTGCGGGCGCCGCTGCCGCTGCTGGCGGTCCGCAAGCTGCTGGTGTTCGACCTGCCGTTCCTGGTGGGTGACGACTCGCATCTGGACCACTACCTGCAGCGTTTCGCGCCGGGGATCCCGTCGCGGATCCGGGACCAGCTGGTGAGCCGGGTGGTGGCGGTGTGACCGCTCCCGCCCCCGCTCCCCCGCTGGGGTGACCGACGAACTGGCCGTACCCGCTCCACGGGGTGCGGTCAGTTCGTCGTGGCGGCCCGGTGGGCCGTCGTGGCGGGCGGGAGGAGGTCTTGGAGGAAGGCCAGGGCGCGCTGGTGGTAGGTGCCGGCGGTGTGGCCCAGGCTGATGTTGTGGCCGGCGGCGGGGAGGTGGTCGACGGTGACGGACGGGGAGCGGGTGAGGCGGGAGGTCATCGCCGTCAGGGTGGTGTCGTCCAGGTGCCACCAGGCTTCGTGTTCGGCGAAGGTGAGGCGGACGGGGATGCGGACGTCGGGGGCGAGGGTTTCGAACTGGCGGGGCCAGTGGATGGTTTCCGCCGATTCGCGGGGCGGGGTGGGGGCGAGGAGGGCGCGGCTGGCCTGGAAGGTGCCGCGGGGGTAGAGGTGCAGGGGGCCCCAGTTGAGTTTGGTGGCGCCGCCGCCCAGGGTCGAGGGGAAGTGCAGGGCCTGGGGGTCGTACTGGTAGCCGGTGCCGGAGGTGTCCAGGCCCAGCAGGGGTACGGCGCCGCCGGCGGTCGCGGCGGTGTGCAGGGCGACCTTGCCGCCGTCGGAGTGGCCCAGGAGGTGGAAGCCGGCGCCGGTGTCGCGGGTGCGGGCGTGTTCCTTGAGGGCGGCGTGGAGGGTCTCGGCCTGCTCGGCGAGGGTCTGGCCTTCGGGCAGGTGGCGGGCGGAGGCGCCGTAGCCGGGGCGGTCCACGGCCAGGACGGCGTGGCCGGCGGCGGTGGCCAGGGGGATGAAGGAGTTCCAGTACGCGGCCCGCATGCCCCGGCCGTGGATGGCCAGGACGGTGGAGCGGGGCGGGGTGGCGGGGAGTGCCAGGAGCGCCGACAGTTCGATGCCCGCCGCGTGGAGCGTGTGGGGGCGGACGGTGGGGGGGCGGTTCACCGGACGGCCAGCCCTCGGCGGGCGCCCGCCATCGCGTCGACCCACTGGGCGGGTGATCCGGTGCGCAGCAGGGAGGTGCCGACGAGGAGGCCGCGGAAGCCGGCGTCGAGGAGTCCGGCGGCGGTTTCGGGGCTGTCGATGCCGCTGGCGCTGACGGGGCAGGCGGTGCCCGCGGCCTGGAGGGCGGGCAGGAGGTCCAGGGAGCGGCCGAGGTCGCCGGCGCCGCGTTCGCGGGTCTTGATGTCTTTGTTGTTGACGGCGATCACACACTCCTGGGGGTGGTGGAGGGAGTCGAGTTCGGATTCCTGGGTGATCTCGACGAAGGGGGTCAGGCCGGTGCGGAGGCATTCGGTGACCAGGGTGCGCATGCTGGAGGCGGGCAGGAGGGCGGCGGTGAGCAGGACGGCGGAGGCGCCGAGTTCGCGGGCGGTGTGGATCTGGTCCTTGCGGGTGATGAAGTCCTTCTGGAGGATCGGGAGGCCGGTGAGGGCGGCGACGTCGCGCAGGAGGGCGGGTGAGCCGCCGAACCAGCGGCCGGTGACGACGGAGACGCAGGGGGCGCCGGCGGTTTCGTAGGCGCCGATGATCGCGGCGGGGGTGCGGCCGCCGAGCATGTCGTAGCCGTGGGCGTCGCGTCGTTTGACTTCCATCACCACGGGGGCCGGGGAGGCCAGGAGGGCCTCGAGAAAAGGGAAGCCGGTCCGGTTCTGCTTGGTCATCGCGACAGCTCCAGGTCGGGGGTGGCGGCGGCGGTGCGCCAGGCGCGGGCGAGGGCGGTGATCTCGGGGATGCCGAAGGCGCCGGTGGTGTGGTCGCGGGCGGCGGTGTCGACGTCGATGCCGCGGTAGCCGGGGTGGCGCACGATGTCTTCGTAGGCGGGGCGGTGGGCCGGGGTGAGGCCGCCGGCCAGGAGGAAGGGGCGGGTCAGGCGGGGCAGGAGGGCGGTCAGGCGGGCCGGGTCCAGGGTGCGGCCGGTGCTGCCGATGCGGCCGTCGCGGGTGGCGGTGTCGAGGAGGAAGAGGTCGGTGCCGGCGCGGTCGTAGGCGCCGATCAGGGGGCGTTCCACGCAGCTGCCGTCTTCCTGGACGTGGAGGACCTTGACGATTCCGGTGTCCGGGGGGAGGGCTTCGCGCAGGGCCCGTACGGTGGCGGGGGGCTGGTAGGCGTGGAGCTGGACCCAGCCGGCGCCGGTGGCCCGCACGAGGTGTGCGAGGTGTGCGGCGTCGGCGAGGAAGGTCACCAGGACCGGCAGGAGGCCGGCCGAACGGGCCGCCGCCGCGAGGGCGGCGACCGCGTTCGGTTCCAGCTCGGACGGGCCGCCGGGTACGCCGTGCCAGAGGCCGACGCAGTCCGCCCCGGCGGCCGCCGCCGCCTCGATGTCGTGCGGGGTGGTGGCCCCGCAGACCTTCAGCAGTGTCCGGGACAGGGGGTGTGTGCTCACTTGCCGAGTCCCAGGGTGGAGGCGATGCGGTTGTACTGGATCTCGTTGGATCCGGAGTAGATCGTGCCGCCGACGGCGTTGCGCACGTCCTGTTCCAGGCCGGATTCCGACATGTAGCCGTGGCCGCCGAAGATCTGTACGGCGGTGAGGCTGGTGGCGAGGTTGGACTCGCTGGTGACGATCTTGGCGATGGCGAGGTCGGCGGTGATGTTCTCGCCGGCTTCCAGTTTCTCGCCGGTGTCGTAGAGCCATTTGCGGGCGGTTTCCAGCTGGATCTTCGTGTCGACGATCTTGTTGGCGATCGTCTGGTACGAACCGATCGCCTTTCCGAAGGAGGTGCGGGTCTTGGCGTAGTCGACGCAGCGTTGCAGCCGGTGCTGCATCTCGCCCACGTTGACGATGAAGGAGAGGAGGATCTCCCGTTTCATCACGTGGTCCAGGATGAGGAATCCGCCTCCGACGCGGCCCAGGACGGCGGTCCTGGGGACCCGTACGTCGTCGAAGAACAGTTCGCTCAGGGGGGAGGTCCGCAGTCCCATCTTCTTGATGGGGCGGCCGGCGCTCACTCCGGGGGTGTTGCGGTCCACCAGGAAGGCGGTGGTGCCCAGGGGGCCTCCGTCGGGGTGGGTGCGGGCGTAGAGGACGATGACGTCGGCGACCGGTCCGTTGGTGACGAAGACCTTGCTGCCGTTGATGACGAAGTCGTCTCCGTCGCGGACGGCCCTGGTGGTCATGGCCATGGCGTCGGATCCGCCTTCGGCCTCGGTGATGGCGTGGGCGCCGATGGCCTCGCCGGAGCAGATCTGGGGCAGGTAGCGCTCTTTCTGTTCGACGGTGCCGAACTGCTGGATGGGGAGGCCGGTGGAGCAGATGGAGGTGGTGACGGAGAAGCTCAGGCCGGCGTCACGGTTGTACTCGCCGAGTCCTTCCAGGACGTACATGGTGGTGAGGAGGGACTGCCCGAGGCCCCCGTAGTCCTCGTGGAAGGGCAGGGAGAGGATTCCGGTCTTCTGGACGAGCTTCCACTTGTCCTCGGAGAAGGCGGACTGCTCGTCGAGTTCGATGTGGTCTGCGCTGAGTGCGTCTCCCCACCGCTCCAGGCCTTCGCGCAGATCTGCCTGGTCGGCGTTCCAACGGATCACGACGGACCCCTTTGTGTCGGTTGCTGGCGGGTTGGCGGCGCCGGGGCGCCGGGTGGGGCGGCTCAGTAGGCGGAGGAGCTGTGGGCGTCGAGGCTGTGGACCTCGTCGCCGCGCAGGGCCGGCGAGAAGACGCAGACCAGGCGCAGGTCCTCGTGGGGGCTGGCGACGAGGAAGTGGGCGTCGTGCTGGTCGAGGGCGTACATGCGGCCCGGGACGATCTCGTGGGAGGTGCCGTCGAGTTCGATGACCTCGCCGGAGCCCTCGATGCAGTAGCAGGCCTCGAGGTGGTTGACGTACTCCAGGCGGGACTTGGTGCCGGCCAGGACGGTGGTGTCGGTGAGCGAGTAGCCCAGGCCGTCTTCGGCGAGGAGGAAGCGGCGGCTGAGGCCGTTGCCCCACTCGACGGTCTTCACGGACTCGATGTCGCGAACGATCATGGCGGTCTCCCGGTGTGAGGGTGGTGCGCGGATGTTCCGGATGAGGGGTGGAGCTCCTGGGTGGTGCGGGCGGGGCGGGTGCGGGTGGGTGCGGGTGGGTCAGGAGGGGTGGTGCGGTGTGGGGGGCAGGACCGAGCGGACGAAGGCGCGGAAGGCTTCGGTCACGTCGTGTCCGGCTTCCTGGGCGCGTTCGACGGCGGCGACGGCGGCGGAGCCGATGATCGCGGCGTCGGCGCCGGCGGCGCCGACGGCCTGGACGTCCTGCCGTGTGCTGACCCCGAAGCCGACGGCGATCGGGGAGGCGGTGTGGGCCCGCAGTGCGGTGACGGCCTGGGCGAGCGCGGCGTGTCCGGTGGCGGGTGCGGTGCCGCTGCGGCCGTAGTGGGCGACGAGGTAGAGGTAGGCGGAGGCGTGTGCGGCGGCCTGGGCCTGGGTGTCGGGCGGGCTCTTGGTGTAGCAGGTGGTGACGACGGGCAGTCCTGCGGCGGCGGCGGTCTCCAGGTGGCTCTGGCGCAGTCGTGGGGGCAGGGCGTGGATGAGGAGTCCGTCGGCGCCGGCGGCGGCGATGTCGCGGGTGGCGTCGGCGAGGTCGCGGTGTTTGAGGGAGTGGCTCCAGTCGGCGAGCAGCGCGATCCGCAGGTGGGTCAGGTGGGGGCGTACGTCGGCGATGAAGGCGAGTACGTCGTCCAGGCCGGCGCCGCCGCGGTCCAGGGCGCGGCGTGCCGAGCGCTGGATGACGGGGCCGTCGGTGACGGAGTCGGGGAAGGGGACGGCGAGTTCGAGGCAGTCGACCTTCTCCTGGTCGAGCATGAGGACCAGGTCGCGCAGGACGGGCAGGGGCGGGTCGCCGGCGTTGAGGAAGAGGGCGAGTCCGGGTTCCCGGCCGGGGGTGCGCCGGGGGAAGAAGGGGGCGGGGGCGCGGGTGGCGGTGGTATCAGGCACGGGCTGCCGCCAGGGTGCGGGGGGCGGGGGTGGCGGCGAGGCGGCGGGCGAGGTCGTGGGCGGCGCCGGAGCGGACGGCGTCCTCGGCGAGGGAGACCGCGGAGGGCCAGTCGCGGCGGGTGCCGGAGGCGACGATGAGGGCGGCGGCGCCGAGGCTGACGGTGCGGGTGGCGACCCGGCCGGCGGTGCCGGCGAGGACGGAGCGGAAGTGCGCGGCGGCGCCGGTGGGGTCGGTGGCGGGGCGCAGGTCTGCGAAGGAGCCGTCGGCGGGGGTGAGTTCGCCGGGGCGGATGGTGCGGGTGTGGCCGGTTTCGGTGTGGATGGTGTTGGTGGCGAAGGGCAGGAGTTCGTCGGCTCCGGTGTCGTTGGTGGCGAGCCAGATGCGGCGGGTGGTGGTGGTCGCGGCGAGTTCCCGCAGGGTGTCCAGGGGGGCGGCCGCGCAGACGCCGGTGAGCTGGGCGGTGACGGGGAGTTCGGCGAGGAAGGGGCCCAGTGCGTTGAGGAACCGGCCGAAGGGTTTCATGCTCAGCGGGGCGGTGGTGCGGGCGAGGCGGGTGAGCTGGGCGGGGTAGACGTAGGGGCCGGCGAAGGCGAGGCCGTGGGCGGCGAGGGTGTCCTCGGTGTGGGTGTGGGAGGAGGTGAGGCGGATGCCGAGCCGTTCCAGGAGGTCGACGGAGCCGAGCGAGCTGGTGTAGGCGCGGGATCCGGTCTTGACGACGTTGACGCCGGCGGCGGCGGCGACGAACGCCGAGGCGGTGGAGATGTTGAAGGTGCGGGGTCCGCCGCCGGTGCCGACGACGTTGACGGTGTTCTCCCAGGGGGTGGTGGCCGCCGGGGCGGGTCTGCGCTCGGCGAGGGAGTCCAGGAGGTGGCGCAGGGTCTGGTGGTCGGGCAGGCGGCTGGTCAGGGAGGCCAGCAGGGCGAGGACCTGGGCCCGGTCGAGGGTGCCGTCGCCGAGCTGGTCCCACCAGGACCGCCAGGTCTCCCGGCCGACCGGGGCCCGCTGTTCCAGCAGGGTGGTGAGTGCGTCGTGCACGGTCGCTCTCCGTCTCGTCTGCGTCGGGGTGGTGCGGTGGTGGGCGGGGTGGTGCGGTGCTGCCGGGGGCGGTGGCCGGGGGCGGTGGCCGGGGGGTGGTTCTAGGCGGCCGCCGTGCGGCGGGAGTCGGCGATGAAGGTGTCGATGGCCTCGACGCTGCGGAAGTTGTTGGGGTCCAGGTCGGCGTCGCCGATGGCGAGTTCGAAGCGGTCCTCGACCCAGGCGATGAGCTTGAGGACGCCGAGGCTGTCGATGACGCCGTCGTTGAGGAGGTCGTGGTCGACGGCGAGTTCGCCGGCCGGGGTGCCGGGGAGGAACTCGGTGATGACGAAGTTCTTGATGGTGGTGACGTTGCTCATGACGGGATTCCTTCGGCGAGAGGTGCGGCGGGTGCGGTGGCGTGTGCGGTGGTGGTGAGCTGGTCGAGGCGGTCGAGGGCTCTGCGGTCGACTTTGCCGGTGGCGGTCTTGGGCAGGGGGGTGTCGGTGAGGGTGAGCTGGTGGGGTACGGCGGCCCGGGGCAGGTGGCGGGCGCAGTGGGTGCGCAGTTGCAGGCCGGTGAGGGTGGAGCCGGGGGCGCGCTGGACGCCGGCGATGAGTTTGCGTCCGGCGATGGGGTCGGGGAGGGCGGCGACGCCGGCTTCCAGGACGTCGGGGTGTTCCTGCAGGACGCGTTCGATCTCGGCGGTGTTGACGGCGACTCCGCGGACCTTGACCTGGAAGTCGGTGCGTCCGGTCAGGTGCAGGGTGCCGGTGGCGTCGCGGCGTACGAGGTCGCCGGTGCGGAACCAGCGGCGGTCGTCGAGGCCGAGGGGGTGGGCGGTGAACTTGTCGGCGTGGCGGGTGCGGTCGAGGTAGCCGCGGGTCTGGAAGGGGGTGGAGACGTAGAGCTCTCCGCTGCCGGGTCCTTCGACGGGCCGGCGGGTGTCGGGGTCCAGGACGAGGGCGTGGACCCCGGGCAGGGGGTGGCCGATGGGGACGGGCGGGAAGGGGGTGGTGGTGGTGTCGAGTTCGTGGATGAAGCTGTCGTTGGTCTCGGTGCAGCCGTAGATGTTGTGGATGCGGGCGGTGGGGAAGAGGACGGGCAGGGCGGCGAGGGTGCGGTCGGGGATGGCGTCGCCGGTGAACACGACGTGCTCGACGCCGGGGAAGGTGTCGGCGGTCTTGGCGGCGGCGTCCTGGAGGAGTCCGAAGGCCATGGGGACGGCCTGGACGAGGTCGACGTCGTGGCGCAGGACCAGGTCGCGCAGGTGGCGGCCGTGGGCGGCGAGGGCGGGGTCGACGAGGACGACGCGTCCGCCGCGGGCCAGGGTGGTCCACACGTCCAGGAGGCAGAGGTCGAAGTTGAGGGGGGCGTAGTTCAGGACGGTGCGGCCGGGGCCGATGTCGAAGGCGTGGCCGGCCCAGCGGGTGAAGCGGTCGATGGCGTCCAGGCCCAGCGGGACGATCTTGGGGAGGCTGGTGGAGCCGGAGGTGGTGAGCATGAGGGCCGTGTCGGCGGCCTCGTCGGCGGGGAGCGGCTGGGCGGGGGTGTGGGGGCTGGGGGCCAGGCGGGCGGGTGTTCCGCCGGGGGCCAGGACGTGGGCGACGCCTGCCTGGGCGAAGAGGTCGGCGAGGAGGGTGTCGGCGAGGGCGGGTGAGGGCAGGAGCAGGGGCCGGTGGGCGAGGAGGCAGGCCAGGACGAGCGCGACGGTGGCCGGGGACTTGTCGGCGAGGATGCCGACGGGGGTGTGCGGGGGCAGGCCCAGGCGGGCGAGGCGTTCGCGTTCGCGGCCGGCGAGTTCGTACAGGGCGCGGTAGGTGGTCTCCTCGCCGTTGAAGAGGAGCGCGGTGGCGTGGGGGCGGTCGCGGACCTGGGTGAGGAATCCGCCGAGGAGGCCGAGTTCGACGGCCGGGGTGGTGGTCACGGGTGGTCGCCTCCCTGGGGGCGGGCGGGCTGGGCGAGCTCGATCCAGCCGCTCTTGACGGCGGTGCCGGCGGGGGTCTTGCAGGTGAAGCGGATGACGCGGGCCGCGGCGTCGGGCTGGAGGGTGATCTCCAGGGGGACGCCGGGGGGTACGGGGGCGGAGAAGCGGCAGCCGAGGCCGCGGACGCGGGCGGAGTCGCCGTCGGCGAAGCGGTCGGCGGCTTCCTCGACGGCGAGGGCGACGACGCTCATGCCGTGGGCGATGACGGTGTCGAAGCCGGCGGCGCGGGCGGCGCGGGCGTCGAGGTGGATGGGGTTGAGGTCGCCGGAGGCGTGGGCGTAGGTGCTGATCCAGTCGGTGGTCAGGGCGTGTACGGCGCTGTGGGGGGTGCCGGTGCCGTCGGGGGCGGGGGCCGGCGGGGCGGCGCCGGTGATGTCGCCGAAGGGTTCCAGGGTGGTGGCGCCGACGAGGAGGGCGGAGATGAGGAGTTCGGCGAAGGGTTCGGGGCCGTCCTCGCCGGTGAGGCGGATCCGCAGGGCGATGCGGGCGCCGCGGGGTTCCTTGCGGATGCCGGCGACGTCGAGGCGGGCGGTGACCTCCTCGCCGGGGCGGACGGGGCGCTGGGTGCGGATGTCCTGGCCGAGGTGGACCACGGAGACGGGTCCGGGTTCGCCGGCGGTGAGGGCGGCGACGGTCTGTTCGGCGAGGGTGTGGGCCAGGACGAAGGTGTGGACGGGTGAGGCCTGGCCGGGGCGGGCGGTGGGCAGGCCGGGCCGGGCGGCGCCGCGGTAGTCGGTGATCTGCGGTTCGGTGACGGTCAGGGTGCGGACCGGGGAGGGGAGCGTGAGGAGCGTCATGCGGGGACCACCACCACGGAGGAGTTGTGGCCGCCGAACCCGAAGGAGTTCGTGATCGCGGGCCCGGGGCGCACGGCGCGGGGGGTGCCGTGGACGACGTCGATGTGCATTCCTGGCTCCAGCTGTTCGTGGTTGGCGGTGGGCGGTACCTCGCAGTGCCGCATGGCCTGCACGGTGGCGATGAGTTCGACGGCGCCGGCGGCGCCGATGAGGTGGCCGATGACCGACTTGGGGGCGGTGACGGGCGGCTGGGCGGTGCCGAAGACCTTGGTGAGGGCGGCGGCTTCGGAGCGGTCGTTGTGGGGGGTGGAGGTGCCGTGGGCGTTGACGTGGACGATGTCGTGGGCGTCGAGTCCGGCGTCGGCGATGGCTCCGGCCATGGCGGCGGCGGCGCCCGCGCCGTCGGGCAGCGGCATGGCGAGGTGGTGGGCGTCGGCGGTGGCGGCGTATCCGGCGACCAGGCCGTAGGTGGTGGCGCCGCGGGCGCGGGCGTCGTCCAGGCGTTCCAGGACGACGAATCCGGCGCCCTCCCCCATGACGAATCCGTCGCGGTCCTTGTCGAAGGGGCGTGAGGCGTGTTCGGGGTCGTCGTTGCGGAAGGAGACGGCGTTGAGGTTGCCGAAGCCGGCCAGGGTGACGGGGGTGAGGGTGTGTTCGGCGCCGCCGGCGATGACGAGGTCGGCGCGGTGGGTCTGCAGGAGCATCAGGGCGTGGCCGATGGCGTCGGCGCCGCTGGCGCAGGTGTTGGCGACGGTCAGGGCGGGGCCGGTCCAGCCGAGGCGGATGGCGATGTGGGCGGCGGCCGCGTTGGGCATCGTCATCAGCGGCATCAGCGGGTTGACGCGGGCGGGGCCGCCTTCGGTGAAGTGGGCGGACTCCAGGTCGCTGGTGGCGCGGCCGCCGACCGCGTTGCCGACGACGATGGCGGTGCGGCCGGCTTCGGCGGTGGGTGAGCCGGCGTCGCGGTGGGCGGCGAGGGCGGCGGCGGTGCCGTAGTGGGCGAAGGGGTCCATCCGGCGGGCTTCCTTGGCGGGGACGAGGCCGGCGAGGCCGTCCAGGCCGCGGACGCGGCAGCCGATGCGGACGCGGTGGCGGCTGAGGTCGAAGTGGGTGAGGGTGGCGGCGGTGGACCGGCCGGCCCGCAGCGTGTCCCACAGGTCGTCGGGGGTGCACCCGCCGGGGGTGACCACGCCCATGCCGGTGATGGCTACGGGCGGCCGCGCCGAACTGCCCCTGGACGGTCCAGGCATGTGTGCTCCCTTGGGTGGGTGGGGTCGTCGTGGGGGCGTCAGATGATGCGGCACTCGCGTGCCGAGGCGATGAAAGCCTCGGCGGCGAACTCGAGGTCGGCCTTGGTGTGGGCGGCGGTGATCGCGATGCGCAGGCGGGCCAGGTCGTTGGGGACGGCCGGGGTGACGACGGGGAGGCCGATGACGCCGTTCTTGCGGCAGACGGTGGCGTAGTCGTAGGCGGCGGTGTCGGAGCCGGCGATGACGGGGACGACGGCGGTCTCGCTGTCGACGGTGCTGATGCCGGCGTCGTGGAGGGTGGTGCGGAAGCGCTCGGACTCGCGCTGGATGAACTCCACGCGCTCGGGCTCGCGCTGCAGGATCCGCAGGGACTCCAGGGCGGCGGCGGACTGGGCGGGGCCCAGGGCGGCGGAGAAGAGGAAGGGGCGGGCGGCGTACTTGAGGTGGTGGATGAGTTCGGCGGAGCCGGCGACCCAGCCGCCCATGGAGGGGATGGCCTTGGAGAGGGTGCCGAGTTTGACGTCGACCTTGACCTCGTAGTCGAAGTGCTCCTCGATGCCCTTGCCGGTGGCGCCGATGACGCCGAGCGCGTGGGCCTCGTCGACCATCAGCAGGGCGTTGTGGGCGTCGCAGACCGTGCGGAGGTCGACGAGGGGGGCGATGTCGCCGTCCATGGAGTAGACGCTGTCGACGATGACCAGGCGCACTCCGGTGTCGGGGGCGGCGGCCAGGCGGCGCTCGAGGTGGGCGACGTCGTTGTGGCGGAAGCGGGTGACGGTGGCGCCGGAGAGCTTGCAGCCGTCGACGATGCTGGCGTGGTCGTACTTGTCGATGAAGACGGTGTCGCCGGGGCCGACCAGGGCGCCGACGGTGCCGACGTTCGCGGCGTAGCCGGAGCCGAAGACGAGGGCCTGCTGGCGGCCGGCGAACTTGGCGACCTCGGCTTCCAGTTCCTCGTGCAGGGGGGTGGAGCCGGCGAGGGCGCGCACTCCGTGGTTTCCGGTGCCGTAGCGGTCGACGGCGGCCTTGGCGGCCGAGACGACGCGTTCGTCGCCGGCGAGGCCGAGGTAGCTGTAGCCGGACATCATGAGGAGGCGCTGGCCGTCCTGGTCCGCGTAGGCGGAGTCGCGCTCGACGGTGTAGGCGACGAAGCTGTTCTTGCGGTTGGGCTCGTATTCCAGGGACTGGACGCGGTCCCTGAAGTAGGCCAGCTTCGGCTCGAGTCGGCTCCAGGCAGCGGATGCGTTCACGTTCTTCTCCTCGTTCGCGATCGTCCGGCGGACCCGGAACTCCCTCTGTGCTCCGCCGTTGTTCCGGCGGGGCTCTAGTGGAATTCCATTAAGGCTCCTGGGGCGCAATAGCGGCGCAAGAGCGGGGCCACAGTGGAACCACAGCGGGGCTACAGCAGTACGCGAAGAGGTAAAGGGGCCGCCCGGGCCTGGGGTTTCATTCGCGGGGAAATGTTTGCCGACCGCTGTTGACATGCGGAGACGGCCCGCCGGTATCCTCTGAATCGCACGAACTAGGGGGACACGGCCGGAAGCCGACCGTTTCGGAGAGTGCATAGTGCTGATCAGACTGATAGGGCTTGTCACGATCGAGCCGGACGGAGCAGCGCCGCAGCACCTCTCCAGCGCCCAGGCGCAGGTGGCGTTCGCCCGGCTGCTGATCGAGCGCGACGGGGGAACGGACCGCGACCAGCTGGCCGAAACCGTGTGGCCCGAGGGGCTGCCGGACACCTGGGCGTCGGCGCTGCGGAGCCTGGTGAGCCGGGTGCGTACGTTCGTCTCCACGCCGCAGGACCAGCCGGGGGTGATTCCGCTGGTCGCGCAGAGCGGCCGCTATCTGCTGCGGATCCCGCAGGACGCGGCCGTGGACGTGGAGTGCGCGGAGATCGCGGTGGCCGAGGCGTCGGAGGCGTACGCGGAGGGCGCCTTCGCGGTGGCCCAGCAGCTGGCGGCCGGCGCGGTGTCCAACCTGCGGGGCTCGTTCCTGCCCTCGCACGAGGGCGAGTGGGTCAACGCGATGCGCGAGCAGCTGGAGGAGCTGCGGCTGAAGGCGCTGGAGACGGCGAGCCTGGCGTCCTCGGCGCTGGGCGACGAGCACCACGCGCTGCGGTACGCGGAGGAGGCGGTGCGCCGGGCGCCGTTCCGGGAGAGTGCCTACCGCTGCCGGATGGCGGCGCACACGCGGGCCGGGAACCGGGCGGAGGCGCTGCGCAGTTACCAGCAGTTGCGGGAGGTGCTGGCGGAGGAGCTGGGCATCGATCCGGCGCCGGAGACGGAGGCGGCGTACCTGGAGCTGCTGCGGACGCCGGAGCCGCGGCCGGCGCTGCGGTCGTTCACCTGTCTGGACCCGGTGCTGATGGGGGTGTTCGAGGTGGACCACCGGGCGCCGGCGCCGCGGCCGTGTTCGCTGGCGGACCACGGGTGCGTGACGCACCCGGTGCGCTCCTCCCCCGCCGCCTGAGCGGTCGGGTACGGGAACGGGAAGGGCCGCCGTCCGCCGCCATCGCCCGCAGCCGCAGGGCACAGGGCCCGTACGCGTGCCGGTAGGCGTTGGAGACCAGCTCGCTCGCCAGCAGCTCGGCGGTGT
>NZ_JBEOXU010000142.1:0-15561 GCF_040296725.1 Streptomyces sp. NPDC002044 | reverse complement strand
GCGGGGGGGGCGGGGGGGGGGCGGGGGGGGGGTGTGGTGGGGGGGGGGGGGGGGGGGGCCCCCCGGGGGGGGGGGGGGGGGGGGGGGGCGCCCCCCCCCCCCCCCCCGCGCCGCTCCTACCGGGGAACGCGCACGATCAGCGCGTCGCCCTGCCCGCCGCCGCCGCACAGCGCGGCCGCGCCGACCCCGCCGCCGCGGCGCTTCAGCTCCAGCGCCAGGTGCAGCACCACGCGGGCGCCGGACATGCCGATCGGGTGGCCGAGCGCGATGGCGCCGCCGTTCACGTTCACCTTTTCCGGGGTCACGCCGAGGTCCTTCATCGACTGCACGGCGACCGCGGCGAAAGCCTCGTTGATCTCGATGAGGTCCAGGTCGGAGACGTCCAGGCCCTCCTTGCCCAGCGCGTGCCGGATCGCGTTGGACGGCTGCGACTGCAGGGAGTTGTCGGGACCGGCCACGTTGCCGTGGGCGCCGATCTCGGCGAGCCACTCCAGGCCCAGTTCCTCGGCCTTGGCCTTGCTCATCACGACCACGGCGGCCGCGCCGTCGCTGATCTGCGAGGACGTGCCGGCGGTGATGGTGCCGTCCTTCGCGAAGGCCGGACGCAGCTTCCCGAGGGACTCCGCCGTGGTCTCCGGGCGGATGCCCTCGTCCTGCGAGAAGACCACCGGGTCGCCCTTGCGCTGCGGGATCTCCACCGGGGCGATCTCGGCCTCGAAGACGCCGTTCTTCTGCGCCGCGGCGGCCCGCTGGTGGGAGGTGGCCGCGAACGCGTCCTGCGGGGCCCGCTCGATGCCGAGGCGGGTGTTGTGCTTCTCCGTGGACTCGCCCATCGCGATGTTCTCGAAGGCGTCGGTGAGGCCGTCGTGGGCCATCGCGTCGAGCATCTCGATGGCGCCGTACTTGTAGCCCTCGCGGGACTTGGGCAGCAGGTGCGGGGCGTTGGTCATGGACTCCTGGCCGCCCGCGACGACGATGTCGAACTCCCCGGCGCGGATGAGCTGGTCCGCCAGCGCGATGGCGTCCAGGCCCGAGAGGCACACCTTGTTGATGGTGAGCGCGGGCACGTTCATGGGGATGCCGGCCTTGACGGCGGCCTGGCGGGCGGGGATCTGGCCCGCGCCGGCCTGGAGCACCTGGCCCATGATCACGTACTGCACCTGGTCGCCGGAGATCCCGGCCCGTTCCAGCGCGGACTTGATGGCGAAGCCGCCGAGGTCGGCGCCCGAGAAGGACTTCAGCGATCCGAGCAGCCGGCCCATGGGCGTGCGGGCCCCGGCGACGATCACTGAGGTGGTGTTGTTCGATCCGGACATGAGGCACAGCCCCTTGAGGATGAGGAGTGAACGAGGGTTTACCTGAATGTACTGAGCGGTACCGGCGCCGTCACCGGGCTGTCGGTGTGATCGCTGGCACGTTGCGTGACCACCCCCCGGGGCGGTGCACTGGTCTCATGCTGACAAGGATCGACCACATCGGGATCGCCTGCTTCGACCTCGACAAGACCGTCGAGTTCTACCGTGCCACGTACGGATTCGAGGTGTTCCACACCGAGATCAACGAAGAACAGGGCGTGCGCGAGGCCATGCTCAAGATCAACGGGACGTCCGACGGCGGCGCCTCGTACCTCCAGCTCCTGGAGCCCACCCGCGAGGACTCCACGGTCGCCAAGTGGCTGGCCAAGAACGGCGAGGGCGTCCACCACATCGCCTTCGGCACCGAGGACGTCCTCGGCGACTCGGAGGCCATCCGCGGAAAGGGCGTCCGCGTGCTCTACGACCAGCCCCGGACGGGGTCGATGGGCTCCCAGATCACCTTCCTGCACCCCAAGGACTGCGGCGGCGTACTCACCGAACTCGTCACCTCCCACCCTGAGCACTGATGTCCCGATTCCCCGGCCGGTACAGTGGCCATGGCTCGGCCGGGGTTTCGGTGCGGAGACGGGGTCGGGGCCTGTGACCCCTGCCCCGGTATCTGACACCATTCCCCGGGGGCGTCGTTCAGCGGGCGGACGATGCTCATTTGGGAGTGAGCTTGCGACCAGGGGACGGATGGGACCGCGCTGTGCGGGGCTACGAAAGCCAGGAGAGCCATCAGGCGGAGGCCGACCATCTCTCGCTCTTCGAAGCCGAGATGGAGCGGCTGAAGAAGGAACGCGGGAAGGCCGTCCAGCACGCCGAGGACCTGGGATACCAGGTCGAGGTGCTGCGCGCCAAGCTCCACGAGGTACGCCGCTCTCTGGCGTCCCGCCCCGCCTACGACGGCGCGGACATGGGCTACCAGGCGGAGCAGCTGCTCCGCAATGCCCAGATCCAGGCCGACCAGATGCGCTCCGACGCCGAGCGCGAGCTGCGTGACGCCCGGGCCCAGACCCAGCGCATCCTCCAGGAGCACGCCGAGCACCAGGCGCGCCTGCAGGCCGAACTGCACGCCGAGGCCGTCAACCGCCGCCAGCGCCTGGACCAGGAGCTGGGCGAGCGCCGCCAGACCGTCGAGGCCCACGTCAACGAGAACGTGGCCTGGGCCGAGCAGCTGCGCGCCCGTACGGAGTCCCAGGCCCGCCGCCTCATGGAGGAGTCCCGCGCCGAGGCCGAGCAGTCCCTGAACGCGGCCCGCGCCGAAGCGGCGCGCATCGCCGAGGAGACCCGCCGGCGGCTCGCGGAGGCGTCCGAGGCCGGCCGCGCCGAGACCGAGGCCACGCTGCTGCGCGCCCGCAAGGAGGCCGAGCGGCTGCTCGGCGCCGCGTCCGCGCAGGCCCAGGAGGCCACCGAGCACGCCGAGCGGCTGCGCTCCACCACGTCCGCCGAGGCCGAGCAGACCCGGCAGCAGACCATGGACCTCGGCCGGGTGGCCGAGTCCCGCGTGCAGGAGGCCGACAGCGCGCTGCGCGGGGCCCGCGCCGAAGCCGAGAAGGTCCTCGCCGAGGCCAAGGAGAGCGCGGCCCGCCAGCTCGCGTCGGCGGAGTCGGTCAACGAGCAGCGCACCCGCACCGCCAAGGAGCAGGTCGCCCGTCTCGTCGGCGAGGCCACCAAGGAGTCCGAGGTCCTGAAGGCGGAGGCCGAGCAGGCGCTCGCCGACGCCCGCGCCGAGGCCGAGCGGCTGCGCTCCGAGGCCGGCGAGCAGGCCCGTACGGCCGCCGCCGAGGACACGGCGGCGCAGCTGGCGAAGGCCGCGCGGACCGCCGAGGACGTACTGAACAAGGCGTCGCAAGACGCCCGCGCCACCACGCGGGCCGCGTCCGAGGAGGCCGAGCGGATCCGCCGCGAGGCCGAGTCGGAGGCCGACCGGCTGCGCCTCCAGGCGGCGACCACGGCGGACGAGCTCAAGGGCGCCGCGAAGGACGACACCGAGGAGTACCGGGCCCGTACCGTCGAGCTCCAGGAGGAGGCCCGGCGGCTGCGCGGCGAGGCGGAGCAGCTGCGCGCCGAGGCCGTCGCCGAGGGCGAGCGGATCCGCGGCGAGGCCCGCCGCGAGGCCGTGCAGCAGATCGAGGAGGCGGCCCGGACCGCCGAGGAGCTGCTCGGCAAGTCCCGCGCCGACGCGGACGAGGTGCGCGGCAGCGCCACCGCCGAGAGCGAGCGGGTCCGCGGCGAGGCCGTGGAGCGGGCCACCACCCTGCGCAAGCAGGCCGAGGAGACCCTGGAGCGGACCCGCGCCGAGGCCGAGCGGCTGCGCGCGCAGGCCGAGGAGCAGGCGGAGGCCGTCCGCGCCGAGGCGGACGCCGCGGCCCGGGCGCGGCGCGAGGAGACCGAGCAGGCGCTCGCCGCGAAGCGGGCGGAGGCCGACGAGGAGCTCGTACGGCTGCACACGGACGCCGAGGGCCGGCTGACCACGGCCGAGCAGACGCTCCGCGACGCCCGCACGGCGGCGGAGGGCATCCGCCGCGAGACCACCGAGGAGGCCGACCGGCTGCGCGCCGAGTCGGCGGAGCGCGTCCGTACCCTTCAGACGCAGGCCGAAGCCGAGGCCGACCAGCTGCGCGGCGACGCGGCGGACGACGCCGGGCGGGTGCGCGCGGAAGCCGAGCAGATCGCCGTACGGCTGCGCGCGGAGGCCGAGACCGAGGCGGAGCGCGTGCGCTCCGAGGCGCAGGAGACCGCGGACCGGCTGCGCGCGGAGGCGAAGGCAGCGGCCGAGCGGGTCGCCGCGGAGGGCGCCGAGGCGCTGGCCGCCGCGCAGGAGGAGGCGGCCCGGCGCCGCCGGGAGTCCGAGGAGACGCTCGCGTCGGCGCGGACCGACGCGGAGAGCGAGCGGGCCCAGGCCCGCGAGGAGAGCGAAGAGCTGCTGGCGCAGGCCCGCAAGCGCTCCGAGGAGGCGCAGGCCGAGGCGGTCTGGCTGACCGAGGAGGCGGAGCGGCGCGCGTCGGAGGTCGTGGCGGCGGCGGAGGCCACCGCGCAGCAGGTACGGGATGCCGTGGCCGGGCTGCACGAGCAGGCCGAGGAGGAGGTCGCCGGACTGCGCAGCGCCGCCGAGCACGCGGCGCAGCGGACGAGGACCGAGGCCGAGGAGGAGGCGTCGCGCGTCCGCGCCGACGCCCACGAGGAGCGCGAGCGGGCCACGGGGGACGCCCTGCGCATCCGCACCGAGGCGCGGGCCGAGACGGACGCGGCGAAGGCCCTGGCGGAGCGCACGGTCGGCGACGCGATCGCCGAGGCCGAGCAGCTGCGCACGGACACCGCCGAGTACGCGCAGCGGGTGCGTACGGAGGCCACGGACGCCCTGGCGGCCTCCGAGCGGGACGCGGCCCGGACCCGGGCGGACGCCCGCGACGACGCCAACCGGATCCGCGGCGAGGCGGCGGAGGCCCTGGAGACCTCGCGTGCCGAGGGCGCCCTGATCACCGCCGAGGCGGCGGCCGCGGCGGCGCTGGTCACCGAGGAGACCCGCGCGGCGAACGCCGTCACGGTCGGCGAGGCGACCGCGGAGGCCGAGCGGATCACCGTCGAGGCCGCGGCGGCGGCGGAGGCGCTGCGCACCGAGGCCGCCACGACCGTGGACGAGGCCCGCGCCGAGGCGAACCGGTTGCGCGGCGAGGCCGCCGAGCAGGCCGACCGGCTCATCGGCGAGGCGTCGACGCAGTCGCAGAAGCTCACGGCGCAGGCCACCGAGACCCTGGCCGGCGCCGAGCGCGACGCGACGCGGATCCTGGTGGAGTCCCGTGCCGAGGGCGACCGGCTCGTCGAGGAGACCCGCGCGGCCAACGAACTCACCGTCGGCGAGGCCGCGGCCGAGGCCGAGCGGCTGCGGGCCGACGCGGCCCGGACCCTGGACGACGCCCGGGCGGAGGGCGGCCGGATCATCGGCGAGGCCACCGCGGAGGCGGACCGCGTCACGGTCGCGGCGAACGAGACCCTGGCGAGCGCGGAGCGGGAGTCCGAGCAGACCCGGGACGAGGCGCGCGCCGAGGCGAACCGGCTGCGCGGCGAGGCCGCCGAGCAGGCGGACCGGCTCGTCGCCCAGGCCACGGCGGAGGCTTCGAAGCTCACCGAGCGGACCCGCAAGGACAACGAGCGCACGGTCGGCGAGGCCGCGAACGAGGCCGGGCGGCTGCGCGCGGAGGCGGCGGAGGCGCTGTCGTCGGCGCAGGAGCACGCGACGCGTACCCGCTCGGAGGCCGAGCGGGTCAAGGCGGAGGCGGCGAACGAGGCCGAGCGCATCCGCTCGGAGGCCCGTACGGAGTCCGAGCGCGTCCTGGACGAAGCCCGCGAGGAGGCCAACAAGCGCCGCAGCGAGGCCGCGGAGCAGGTCGACCGGCTCGTCACCGAGGCTCTGGCGGAGGCCGAGAAGGTCACCGTCGACGCCCGGAAGCAGGCCCTCGCCGCCACCACGGCGGCCGAGGAGCAGGCCGACGCGATGGTCGACGCGGCTCGCAAGGAGGCCGCGCGCATCACCTCGGAGTCGACCGTCGAGGGCAACTCCCTGGTGGAGAAGGCCCGTACGGACGCGGACGAACTGCTGGTCGGGGCTCGTACGGACGCGTCGGCCATAAGGGAGCGGGCGGAGGAGCTGCGCGGCCGGGTCGAGGCGGAGGTCGAGGAACTGCACGAGCGGGCCCGCAGGGAGTCGGCCGAGCAGATGAAGTCGGCCGGCGAGCGCGTGGACAAGCTGGTGCGGGCGGCGACCGAGCAGAGCGTCGAGGCCGAGGCGAAGGCCAAGGAGCTGGTGTCGGACGCGAGCAGCGAGGCGAGCAAGGTCCGCATCGCCGCGGTGCGCAAGGCCGAGGCGCTCCTGAAGGAGGCCGAGCAGAAGAAGGCCGAGGTGTCCCGCGAGGCCGACAAGACGCTGACGCAGGCGAAGGCGGAGGCCGAACGGCTCGTCGACGAGGGCCGCCGCGAGCTGGAGGTCCTGGTGCGCCGGCGCGAGGACATTCAGGCGGAGATCTCCCGTGTCCAGGACGTTCTTGAGGCGTTGGAATCATTCGAGGCGCCTTCGGGCGGCGGGAAACCCGCGATCGGCGGCCAGGGCACGGGGGGCGTGAAGGCCGGAGCGGCAGCGGGGTCGACTCGTTCGGGTGGCAAGACGTCAGAGGGCTAGCCAAGGCGCTGTGATGTGTGCTCCTGATGGAGGTTCAGGCGAACGAGTGACAAGCATTCTGTCGCCTTGCCACTCAAAAGGGGTGTCATTGTCCGGATCAAACGCGGATTGACTCGATGACACGCCGTCCGGGCGCCTAGGATTCCCCTTAACACCTCACGTAGCACCTCATCGGTCTCATTCGACAGGAACCCCATGAGCGACACTTCCTCCCCCTTCGGCTTCGAGCTCGTGCGGCGTGGTTACGACCGCGGTCAGGTGGACGACCGCATTACCAAGCTGGTCTCCGACCGCGACAGCGCCCTTGGACGTATCAACTCTCTGGAAAAGCGGATCGAGGAACTACACCTCGAGACGCAGAACGCCCAGGCCCAGGTGAACGACGCCGAGCCGTCGTACGCCGGCCTCGGCGCCCGGGTCGAGAAGATCCTGCGGCTGGCCGAGGAGGAGGCGAAGGACCTGCGCGAGGAGGCCCGTCGCGCGGCCGAGCAGCACCGCGAGCTGGCCGAGTCGGCCGCCCAGCAGGTGCGCAACGACGCCGAGTCGTTCGCCGCCGACCGGAAGTCGACGGCCGAGGACGAGGGTGTCCGGATCGTCGAGAAGGCGAAGGGCGACGCCTCCGCCCTGCGCACCGAGGCTCAGAAGGACGCGGCTTCCAAGCGCGAGGAGGCCGACGCCCTCTTCGAGGAGACCCGCGCCAAGGCCGCCCAGGCCGCAGCGGACTTCGAGACCAACCTGGCCAAGCGCCGCGAGCAGTCGGAGCGCGACCTGGCCGGCCGTCAGGCCAAGGCCGAGAAGCGCCTCGCGGAGATCGAGCACCGCGCGGAGCAGCTGCGCCTGGAGGCCGAGAAGCTCCGTACGGACGCCGAGCGCCGCGCCCGCCAGACCGTGGAGACCGCGCAGCGCCAGGCCGAGGACATCGTCGCCGACGCCAACGCCAAGGCCGACCGCATCCGCAGCGAGTCCGAGCGCGAGCTGGCGGCGCTCACCAACCGCCGCGACTCGATCAACGCGCAGCTGACCAACGTCCGCGAGATGCTGGCGACGCTGACCGGTGCGGCCGTCGCGGCGGCCACCCCGATCGTCGACGACGAGCCGGTCTCGCGCGGGGTTCCGGCGCAGCAGTCCCGCTAGCAGGACGCTGTTCACGCGCGGATGGCGCGCACGATGCGTCATTGTGATGCCCGAGGGCCGTACGTCCCCTGTTCGAGGTGGCGTACGGCCCTCCGGCGTTCTAGCGTGGCCGCATGATCGAGCTTGAGGGCCTTACGAAACGATTCGGCGCGAAAACCGCCGTGGACCACCTCAGCTTCCAGGTCAGACCGGGGGTGGTGACCGGCTTCCTCGGCCCCAACGGGGCGGGGAAGTCCACGACCATGCGCATGATGCTCGACCTCGACAACCCGACCAGTGGAACGGTCCGGATCGACGGGAAGCACTACCGGGAACTGCCGGAACCGCTGAAGTACATCGGGGCGCTGCTGGACGCCAAGTCCATGCACGGCGGCCGCTCCGCGTACAACAACCTCCTGTGCCTGGCCCAGTCGAACCGGATCCCGGAGCGGCGGGTCGCGGAGGTCCTGGACCTGGTCGGGCTGACGGCCGTGGCCAAGAAGAAGTCGAAAGGATTTTCGCTGGGGATGGGGCAGCGGCTGGGAATCGCCTCCGCGCTGCTCGGTGATCCGGAGATCCTGATGTTCGACGAACCCGTCAATGGTCTGGACCCCGAGGGAATTCTCTGGATCCGCAATCTGATGAAGGGGCTGGCCGCCGAGGGGAGGACGATCTTCGTCTCCTCTCACCTGATGAGCGAAATGGCGCTGACCGCGCAGCATTTGGTGGTCATCGGACAAGGCAGGCTGCTGGCGGACCTGTCGATGGCCGATTTCATCCAGCAGAACTCGCGCAGTTACGTCCGGCTGCGCTCGCCGCAGCAGGAACGGCTCAAGGACGTCCTGCACGAGGCCGGCATCAGCGCCGTCAGCGTGCCGGCGACCGGCGTGCTGGAGATCGACGGCGTGGAGTCGGAGCGGCTCGGCGAGCTGGCCGCCCAGCACCAGATCGTGCTGCACGAACTCAGCCCGCAACGGGCCTCACTGGAGGAAGCGTTCATGCGCATGACGGCGGACTCCGTCGAGTACCACGCCCACGCCCCGGGCGCCCCGGGGGCGGTCGGCTCCGCCGACAACCCGGCCCGGCCCGCCGACGTCCCCGCCTGGGGCGCCGGCTTCGAGGCGAAGCGCAAGGGTGGTGAGTGATCATGGCCTTCACCCCCGTCCTCACCTCCGAGTGGACCAAGATCCGCACGGTCGCCTCCACGACGTGGACGCTCGCGCTCGTCTTCCTCATCACCGTCGGGTTCGCCGCACTGTTCGCCGCCACGTTCGACGCGGCGGGCCAGGAGGGGGCCTTCGATCCGACCGCGCTGAGCTTCAGCTCGATGCAGTTCGGACAGCTGGCCATGATCGTCTTCGGTGTGATGGTCGTCAGCACCGAGTACAGCACGGGCATGATCCGCACCTCGCTGGCCGCGGTGCCCCACCGCACGCACTTCCTGCTCGGCAAGATGACGGTGGCGACGGCCCTGGCCCTGGCCGTCGGGCTGCTGACGAGCTTCGCGTCGTTCTTCCTCACCCAGGCCCTCCTGGGCGACTCCGGCGTCGGCATCGGCGGGGAGAACGTCCTGCGCGCCGTGGTGGGCGCGGGCGTGTACATGGCGCTCATCGCCCTGTTCTGCATGGGCGCGGCGACCATGCTGCGCAGCTCCGTCGCCTCGATCAGCCTGCTGATCCCGTTCTTCCTGATCGTCTCGAACCTCCTCGCGGGCTTCGAGGCGACCCGTTCGGTCGGGCAGTACCTGCCCAGCAACGCGGGTTCGAGGATCATGCTCGTCGTGCCCGACGCGTTCGGGACCCCCGAGGCGCCGTACGGCCCCTGGGGCGGGCTCGGGATCATGCTGCTGTGGGTCGCCGCCGCCGTGATCGGCGGCCTGCTCGTCCTCAAGAAGAGGGACGCCTGAGCACCGGGTCCTCCTGACGTACTACGGGTGATCCCCGAGCCGCTCTCAGGGGCGGCTCAGGGATCATGCCCGGGACGGAACCACCGGAGACTCGTTATCCTCTTAATCCTTACGCGGGCGATCGTCGTCCCGGCCTGGTAAGGGGCAGCAAGATGATCGAGGCAGTCGGACTCACCAAGCGCTTCGGCGCGAAGACCGCCGTCGACCAGTTGTCGTTCCAGGTCAAGCCGGGTCACGTCACCGGATTCCTCGGGCCCAACGGCTCGGGCAAGTCCACCACCATGCGCATGATCGTCGGCCTGGACCGGCCCACGTCCGGTCACGTCACGATCAACGGCCGCCCCTTCCGGGACCTGCCGAACGCCCAGCGGCACGTCGGCGCGCTGCTCGATGCCAAGGCCGTCCACGGCGGCCGCCGGGCGCGCACCCACCTGCTCTCCGTCGCCCAGCTCTCCGGCATCCCGGAGAAGCGGGTGGACGAGGTCCTGGCCGTGGTCGGCCTCCAGGGCACCGCCCGGCAGCGCACGAAGGGCTTCTCGCTCGGCATGGGCCAGCGGCTCGGCATCGCCACCGCCCTGCTCGGCGACCCGCAGGTGCTGCTCTTCGACGAGCCGGTCAACGGCCTCGACCCCGAGGGCATCCTCTGGGTCCGCAACCTGATGCGGCAGCTCGCCGCCGAGGGCCGCACCGTCTTCGTCTCCTCGCACCTGATGAGCGAGATGGCCCTCACCGCCGACCACCTGATCGTGATCGGCCGGGGCCGGCTGCTGGCCGAGATGGGCACCCAGGAGTTCATCACCCACAACTCGGCCGGATTCGCTCGGGTGCGCACGGCCGACACCCACCCGGATGGCCGGGACACGATGGCCGCCGCCCTCACCGGGGCGGGCGCCCGGGTGCTCAAGGAGCCCGACGGAGCACTCCGCGTGACCGGACTGGAGCTGCCGCACATCGCCGACCTCGCGCACGGGGCGGGCGTACGGCTGTGGGAGCTGTCGCCGCACCGGGCCTCGCTGGAGGAGGCGTACATGCGGCTGACCCAGTCCTCCGTCGAGTACGCCTCCACCGAGGACCCGCGCGCCGAGCTGTGGGAGCCCGAGCCCCCGAGCGTCCCGGCGTGGGAGGACGAGGAGGAGGCCCCGCGGGCCCCCGCCGCCGCCTTCTACGCTCCCCCGCCGCCCGCGGCGGGCGGGCAGCCCTTCCTGATGCCCGGCAGCCCCGGCGAACTCGCCGCGGCGGCGAAGAACAACCCCGAGGAATCCCGATGACCGCCCCCACGCCCAGCGGCCCCGCGCCCGGCGCCCACGCGCCCGGCGGCCCCGCGCCCGGCGGCGCGACGGGCACCGCGGTCCGGCCGGCGGGCTACAGCTCCCCGCTGCCCACCCCGCGGCCGCACCTGGGGCACGCCCTGGCCTCGGAGTGGACCAAGCTGGTCTCCGTCCGCTCCACCCTGTGGACGCTGGGCTCCCTCGTGGTGGTCGTCGTCGGCATCGGGCTGCTCTTCGTCGCGCAGAGCAGCGACCGGGACTACGCCGGGATCACCTTCGCCACGCCCGCGCTCTTCGGGCTGCTGGTCGGGCAGATCGCGGTCATGGTGCTCGGCGCCCTGACGATCACCTCCGAGCACGCCACCGGCCTGGTCCGCACGACCTTCACCGCCGCCCCGGAGCGCCACCGCGTGCTCACCGCGAAGTACCTCGTCTTCAGCGCCGCCGCCTTCACCGTCGTCAGCGCCGCCGTCTTCGTCGTCGGGCTGGCCGGGCAGATCGTGCACGGCGGGAGCGCCGCCGGCGCCCACCCCGCCACCGAATGGTCCGGCGCCCTGCTGGGCAGCCTCTACGTCACCCTGCTCGGCGTCCTCGCGCTCGCCGTCGGCGCGCTGATCCGGCACTCGGCCGGGGCCATCGCCGTGATGCTGGGGTTCGTCACGCTGCCGCCGGTGATAGGCGCCATGCTCAACATCTGGGAAGCGGCGGCGCCCACCGGACAGGTGATCCTCGAACACAACGCCCCGGTGGCCCTGATGACGCTGTTCGGCATGCAGGAGAGCGACGTCTCCCTGGCCATGCCGGGGCCGGGCATCCACATGCTGGTCATCCTGGTCGTCACCGGCGCCGCCGTGACCGCCTCGTACGTGACGGTGGGCCGCCGGGACGTGTGACCCCTGCGGGGCTCGTGCCGGGGTCTCGTTTCCGGGGCTCGTGCCCGGTTCTACCGCCCGGCTCTAGTGCCGGGGAGCGTTGCGGGACCGCTGCACCTTCGAGGTGCGGCGGTCCTTCGCGTTCCAACAGGCCTTGTGCCAGTGCCGCCGGTCGTCCACCCCGCCGTACTCGGGCCAGGCCACCAGGTGCGGGGTTCCGGAGGGGATCTCCTGGTCGCAGCCGGGGCAGCGGTAGCGCTTGCCCGCCGCGCTCGCGCCGGCGACGTGGCGGATCTTCCACTCCTCGCCCTGGTACTCCTCCGTCCGCTCCAGGCCGTACCGGTCGAGGCCGGTGCTGGGTCGTTCGTCCGGAGTCTCGCCGCCCCTGGGGCGGTTGTGGCGCGGTGACACGTATACCTCACGGAAGGGCGGACGGCAGTGACTTTCTCCCAGACTACGCGCCGCGGGCCCGGGTACCCGCAGGGTGTCTACCGAAGGCGGGCCGCGCACGGGCGACTGGCCCGACAATCCCAATAACTTTCCTGTCAGCCCGTGCCTTTGGCACGTGTCAGACGTTGTTGCCATAGGAAGAACCGGTCCACCTGGGGGAGGCCGCGTCAGCCGCGAGGAGGCTAAAGGCGATGCGCGTAGGAGCATTTGTACTGGCGGCCCAGTTCCCGGGCCAGGGAGCGGGCGAGGCACTGCACCGGGCGGTGCGCACCGCGGAGGTGGCCGAGGAGGCCGGGCTCGACTCGGTCTGGGTCGCCGAGCACCACTTCGTCCCGTACGGGGTCTGCCCCTCGGCGGTGACCCTGGCGGCCCTGATGCTGGGCCGGACCCGGCGGCTGCGCGTGGGCACGGCGGTGAGCGTGCTGCCGAGCGCGCACCCGGTGGCCCTCGGGGAGCAGACGGCGCTGCTGCACCTGACCTCGGGCGGCCGGTTCACCCTCGGGGTGGGGCGCGGCGGGCCGTGGGTCGACCTGGAGGTGTTCGGGGGCGGCCTGGACTCGTACGAGAACGGCTTCCCGGAGGCCCTGGACCTGCTGCGGAACTGGCTGACCCGGGCGCGGGTGGGGGCCACCGGCGAGCGGTACGACTTCCGCGAGGTGGCCGTGGTACCGCGGCCCTCGGAGGCCCTGGACGGGGACGGGCCCGGTCCGGAGGTGATCGTGGCGTGCACCTCGCCGTCATCGGTGCGGTCGGCCGCGGAGCGGGGACTGCCGATGCTGCTGGGCATGCACTGCGGGGACGAGGACAAGGCGGCGATGGTCGCGCTGTGGCGGCGCACGGCCCGGGCCGCGGGTCACTCGGCGCGGGACGTGGCCCGGGCGGGGCACGTCTCCGCGGGGGTGTGCCAGCTGGCGGACCGCACGGCGGACGCCCGCGAGACCCTGCTGAAGGCGATGCCCGGCTGGTTCAGGCAGGGCCTGGACGCACACGTGACGGTGGACGGTCGCGCGCGCGCGATGCGGGACCCGCGCGCCTACACGGAACTGCTCTGCGACCTGCACCCGGTGGGCACCCCGGCCCTCGCGGCGGACCGGCTCGCGGCCACCTCGGAACGGACCGGCATCACCCGCTTCGCCCTCCTGACGGAGGGCTCCGGCGATCTCGCCGCGACGGAGGAGAACGTACGACGCCTCGGCGCCGAAGTCCTGCCCCGCCTCGGCTGAGACCGGCCGGCGGGTGCCCGCCGGCAGGTGCTAGCAGTCCCGCATGGTCGGGGACTGGTTGAGCAGCTGACCGCGGATCGAAGTGAACTTGGCCAGCCGGTCGTCCACCGAGGAATCCAGCGGGAAGACCGCTACCCGGTGACAGTTCTGGAACGCCAGGCGCACTCCGAAATGCCGCTGCAGGGCACCGCGTATCGCGTCACTCGCGAGGGCGCGCAGCAGCTGCCCGCGCGCCTGCTCGTCGGGGGGCGGCGTCTGGTTGTCGGCGAACTGGCCGCCGTCCACCTTCAGCTGGGCCACCAGCGAGCTGATCATCTCCCATGCGTAGGGCAGGGAGGTCCGGACGCAGTCGACGAAGGCGGCTTCGTCGACCTCGCCTCGCTCGGCCTGTTCGAGTAGGGCCGGTGAGACGTCGAGCGACATGGGTTCTCCTCTCGCGACCCCGGCCGATTGGGTTGCCGGAGTCTTACGGGCAGGGAAGGAGATCGCGACGCAGCGTGCACGCTTCGCAACCTCCCGCTCACCACGGTAGGCGCCTCGTGGATACCGCACCAGGAGAATGCGCATACAACGCGCCATCGGCGAACGGGGCTTTCAGGGGCGAATCGCGTGGAGGGCTTCCCGTCGAGTAGCGTTGCCGACCATGCGTCTCGTCATCGCCCGCTGCTCCGTCGACTACGCGGGCCGGCTCACCGCCCATCTGCCCTCGGCACCCCGTCTGATCCTCGTGAAGGCCGACGGCAGTGTCTCGATCCACGCGGACGACCGGGCGTACAAACCGCTCAACTGGATGTCGCCGCCCTGCACCCTCAAAGAGGGGACCGGCGACGAAGCCGGCGTGTGGACGGTCGTCAACAAGGCGGGTGAGAAGCTCATCATCACGATGGAAGAAGTCCTCCACGACTCCTCCCACGAGCTCGGCATCGACCCCGGGCTCATCAAGGACGGCGTCGAGGCCCACCTCCAGGAACTCCTCGCCGACCGCATCGAAACCCTGGGCGAGGGCTACACCCTGATCCGGCGCGAGTACATGACGGCCATCGGCCCCGTGGACATCCTGTGCCGGGACTCCTCCGGGGCGACGGTGGCGGTGGAGATCAAGCGGCGCGGCGAGATCGACGGCGTGGAGCAGCTGACCCGCTACCTGGAGCTGCTCAACCGCGACCCGCACCTGGCCCCGGTCCGGGGCGTCTTCGCGGCGCAGGAGATCAAGCCGCAGGCCAAGGTGCTGGCCACGGACCGCGGGATGGACTGCGTCGTACTGGACTACAACGCCATGCGCGGCATCGAGGACGACAAGCTCCGCCTGTTCTAGGCCCGTTGACCTGCCTCGCCGGGTCCGTGAGGGCGTCCCGGACCCGGCGGGCGGCCACCCGGCCGGCGGTCAGCCGGCGCCGGGCGGCAGGGGATCGGTCGGCGGCGCGACGGTGTCCGTCGGCGTGACGGGCGCCGTCGGCGACTCGGCCGTGGCCGTCGGCTCGGGCGACGGCGCGGGCGCGGTGGTCGACGGCGGCGGCGTGGTCTTCGGCGGCGTCGGGGACGGCCGCTGGGACGGGGTGCGCACCGGGGTCCGGCCCGGGACGGGCGCGAACGTCTCCCCGGGTACGACGCTCTCCCCGGGCGCGGTGGACTCCGCCGGCGCGGCCGGTTCGGCGGGCGGCGCCGTCGCGGGATCGTTTCCGCTCGTCTCCGGCACGACCGCCGCAGGCGCCGTCGGGGACGTGGAGACCGCCGGCCCCTCCTTCGCCGGTGACGGCGCGTCGGACGAACTCAGGGCCAGCGCGACCACCGTGCCCAGCGTCACCACCGCCAGCGCGCCCGCTCCGGCGAGGAGCAGGACGCGCCGCCGCCCGCCGCGCGGGCCCGGTACGGGCACGGGCACGGGCACCCGGGCCGTCGCGGCGGCGGGCTCCTTCGGCGTGAGCGGGAAGGCCTCCTCGAACACCTCCGACAGCGTCGTGGTCGGCTCCGAGCGTCCGGTGACCGGCACCACCGGAGTCAGCCGTGTCACCGCCTCCGAGGGCTCACGGGCGCCGCCCACCGGCGCGGCCGCAGTGCCGGGGCCCTTCGCGAACCCGATGGCCGGAGTGTCGGGGCCCTTCGTGAACCCGGCGGACGGCGTGACCGCCGCCGGGGCCCGAGGGGGCGTTGGCCATGGCGTGGATCTCGCCGGTGAGGGTGTCCTGGACGATGAC
>NZ_JBEOXU010000141.1:0-15611 GCF_040296725.1 Streptomyces sp. NPDC002044 | reverse complement strand
CCCGCTGGACGTCCTCGGGGAGGTAGCTGGAGAAGGACTTCCAGTCGGTGCCCGTCGCCGCCTTCCGCCGGCGGCCGAGGTCCTCGCCGACCTTGTGCCGGTCTCCTGGATCTTCGCTTCGAGGCCGGTGAGCTGCTCCTCGGTGAGCTTGAAGGAGCGCAGCCACTCGGCCACCTGGGGCTCGTCGGCGGCGAAGCCCTTGCGGGCGAGGGTGTGGATGCCGTCGCCCTTGCCCCAGGCGCCCTTGGGGTCCTCGAGCTTGGTCAGCTCGTAGGAGGAGTACGCCCAGTGCGGGGACCAGAGCACGGACAGGACCGGCTCCTTCTTGTCGTAGGCCCGCTTGAGCTCGGCGAGCATGCCGGGGGTGGAGCCGTCGACGACCTCGTACTCGCCTTCGAGGCCGTACTCCGCCAGCACCTTGTCCTTCAGGATCGACATGGCGCCGGCGCTCGGCTCGATGCCGATGATCCGGCCCTTGAACTGCGCGGACTTGCCCTTGAGGTCGGCGAGCGAGCGCACGTCCTTCATGTACGAGGGCACGGACAGCTCCAGCGAGGTGGGGCCGTACCAGGAACCGAGGTCCTCCAGCTTGTTGCCGTACTTCTCCCAGTACTGGGCGTGTGTGACGGGCAGCCAGGCGTCGGTCTGGAAGTCGAGCTGGCCGCCGGCCAGGCCGGTGTAGAGCGCCCCGGCCTCCAGCTGGCGGGCGTCGACCTTGAAGCCGCGGCGCTCCAGGAGCTCCTTCCAGAGGAAGGTGGAGGCGATGCCCTCGTCCCAGGGGATGTAGCCGACGGAGACGGTCCGGCCCTTGCCGATGTTCGCGGCGCCGGCCGGGCCGGTCTCCTCGTCCGCGGCGAAGGTGTTCAGGCCGCCCGCGACAAGGGCCAGGACGACGGCCCCGGAGACGGCGTAGGCGGGCTGGGGCCGGTGGTTCCAGACCTTGGCGGCGCCGGTCGCGGCGGACCGGGCCTTGGCGAGGGCGCGCCGGCCGAGCGGGGAGACGTGGCGGCCCAGTGCCCCGGTCATCCGGTCCAGGTACATGGCGAGGATGACGATGGAGATGCCGGCTTCGAAACCGAGGCCGATGTCGACGTTGCCGATGGCGCGGTAGACGGCCCCGCCGAGTCCGCCGCCGCCGACCATGCCGGCGATGACGACCATGGACAGGCCCAGCATGATGACCTGGTTGATGCCCGCCATGATGGTGGGCAGCGCCAGCGGCAGCTGGACGCGGACCAGGGTGTCGCGCGGGGTGGTGCCGAAGGCGTCGGCGGCCTCGACGAGGTCGGAGTCGACCTGGCGGATGCCGAGCTCGGTCATCCGGACGCCCGGCGGCAGCGAGAAGATGATCGTCGCGATGATGCCGGGTACGACGCCGACCCCGAAGAAGATGATGCCGGGGATCAGGTAGACCATGGCCGGCATGGTCTGCATGAAGTCCAGGACGGGGCGCAGGACGGCGCTCACCCGGTCGGAGCGGGAGGCCCAGATGCCGAGCGGGATCGCGAACACCAGCGTGACGAGCGTGGCGACCAGGACCAGCGACAGCGTGGACATGGCGTCGGACCACAGGTCGACGGAGTCGATGAGCGCGAGGCCGGCGAAGGCGAGGAGGCCCGCGAGGAGTCCGCGCAGCCACCAGGCGCCGACGGCCAGGATGCCTGCGAACAGCAGCGGGTGGGGGGCGGAGAGGACGGCGTCGATGCCGTCGTAGAGGCCGGTGACGAGCGCGCTGATCGCGTCGAAGAGCCAGGTCAGGTGACGCTGGAGGAAGTCGACACCGCTGTCGACCCAGGCGCCGAGGTGCAGACGGGGCATCAGGCCGCCACCTCCGCGCAGGCCATCGGCGGCCGTTGTTCGTCACCGATGAAGGCGATGAGCCGGTCCTGCGGCACGGAGCCCACCACGGCGCCGTTCCCGTCGGTGACGGCGACCGGGTGCGGGACCCGGGCACTGACGGCGCACAGGTCGGCGAGCGGGGTGTCGGCGGAGACGGTGGGGCAGTCGCAGGCGTCCGCGTCCGCGTCGGGGACGTCCATGACGGCGTCGGCGGTCAGCACGCGCGAGCGGTCGACGTCCTGGATGAAGGAGGCGACGTACTCGTCGGCGGGGCGGATGAGGATGTCCTCCGCGGTGCCCTGCTGGACGATGCGCCCGTCGCGCATGACGGCGATGCCGTCGCCGAGGCGCATCGCCTCGTTGAGGTCGTGGGTGATGAAGACGATGGTCTTCTTCAGGCGTCGCTGGAGCTCCAGCAGCTGGTCCTGCATGTCGCGGCGGATCAGCGGGTCCAGGGCACTGAAGGACTCGTCCATCAGGAGCAGGTCGGCGTCGGTCGCCAGGGCGCGGGCGAGGCCGACGCGCTGCTGCATGCCGCCGGAGAGCTCGTCGGGCCAGGACTTCTCCCAGCCTTCGAGCCCGCACAGGGCCAGCGCCTCGGCGGCGCGGCGCTCGCGCTCGGCGCGCTCGATTCCCTGTACTTCCAGCCCGTAGGCGGCGTTCTCCAGGACGTTGCGGTGCGGGAAGAGCGCGAAGTGCTGGAAGACCATGGAGATCTTCGTCGAGCGCACGCGGCGCAGCTCGCGCGCGCTGAGCGCCGTGAGGTCCTGACCATCGAAGAGGATGCGCCCCGCGGTGGGCTCGAGCAGTCCGTTCAGCATGCGCAGCAGCGTGGACTTGCCGGACCCCGACAGACCCATGACGACGAAGATCTGGCCGGGCTCGACGCTGAAGGAAGCGTCGATGACCGCGGCCGTCGTGCCGTCGGCGCGGAGCTCGTCGCGGCCGGAGCCGCTTTCGAGCGCGCGCACGGCGTCGGCGGGTCGTCTTCCGAACACCTTGTAGACGTGCTCGGCCTGGAGCGTGGACACATACACCTCACGAGTCGTACGGGACACGGCGGGCGCCGGGCAGGCCGGCGGGCCGTGGAGCGGGACGGGATCGGCCCGCGTGCGCCGCGCGTCCGGCGCGCTGCGCCGGAGTACGTGGTTCCGCTCCGGCGGCCACCCTGCCCGGTATTCACACCGGCAAACGGAGGGGTGATCCACCTCACGTGCGGGGCGGGAACGCCGCCAATATCCGGCCGCGACGGGGGTTGAGCGGCGGAGTCCGGGTAAGCGGGGGCCATGAAACCGTTCAGCAAGGCGATGACGAGGCCCAGTTGGGGAAGCCGGCTGCGCGCGGGCCGGACCGCCGGAGCGGAGGCCGCGGGGCCCGGAACGCTCGCACCGGATGTGACGCGGCCGACAGGCGTGAAGCGGGTGGCGGAGCCGGCGCAGGCCGCACCGCGCGAGACGGACGGGCGGCGCGAGACGCGGGCGCCGCGGGAGCCCGACGGGGCCCAGGGGGCCGAGGAGTCGCGGCGGGCGGTGAAGGAACGGCTGGCGGCCGCCCGGCAGAACGGAACCGCACCCGAGTACAAGGCGCCCGCCCACCCGGCGGTGCGGGCGGCGGCGATGCTGGCCGCCCTGGCCGGGACGGTGGCGTTCAGCGTGGTCCTGGCCCGGCTGACGCTGGAGCCGTCACCGGCCTCGGTCGCCCTGACGTACAGCAACGTGCACCCGGGGCAGTCGATCCGCGCCTACCTGGACCACGGCACGGCCCGGGAGGCGGCGCGCCAGGTCGGCGGGAACCTGCTGCTGGGCGTGCCGTTCGGGGTGCTGCTGCCGGTGCTGGTGCCGCAGGCCCGCGGACTGGCGCGGGTGGCGGTGTGCACGACGGTCGTGATGGTCCTCGTGGAGCTGGTGCAGGGGGCGCTCGTCACGGGCCGGGCCTTCGACATCGACGACGTGATCCTCAACACGTCGGGCGCGCTGCTCGGGTACCTGTTCCTCGGGCGGCGGCTGGGCCGGGCCGTGCATCCGCGCCGGTACCACTGGTGGCACCGCTTCACCCGGCGGACTCCCGCCGGGTGAAGGGTCCTGCGGGCGCATCAGCCCCGGTCGGCGGAGAGCGCCGCGGCCCGGGCCGGTGCGTCGCGGTCCTCGAGCATCGAGGTCCGCAGGTGGTCAAGGAGACGGGTCAGCAGGCGGGAGACCTGCATCTGGGAGATGCCGAGCGCGGCGCCGATCTGCGCCTGGGTCAGCTCCTCCCCGAAGCGCATCTGCAGCATCCGGCGCTCGCGGTCGGTGAGCTGCTCCAGCAGCGGCGCCAGGCTCTGGATGTCCTCGACCAGTTCCATGGCCGGCTCCTCCTCGCCCATCACGTCGGCGAGGGTGTGACCTTCGGTGGGGCCGTCGCCGTGCTCGGCGTGCGGCGCGTCCAGCGAACCGCTGGTGTGGCCGTTGGCCGCGACGAGGCCCTCTATGACCTCCTCGTCCGAGAGGCCGAGGTGGCCGGCGAGGTCCGCGACGGTGGGCGCGCGGTCGAGCGTCGTCGTCAGCTCTTCCTTCGCCTTGGCTATGTCGATGCGCAGCTCCTGGAGGCGGCGCGGGACGCGCACGGCCCAGGAGGTGTCGCGGAAGTGCCGCTTGATCTCGCCGGTGATGTACGGCATGGCCAGCGTGGAGAACTCGTTCTCCCGGGCCGGGTCGAACCGGTCGATGGCCTTGATCAGGCCGATGGTGCCCACCTGGACGATGTCCTCGATGTCTCCGCCGTCGGCGCGGTTGCGGAAGCGGCGCACGGCGTACTGCACGAGTGAGGCGTTCATCTCGATGAGCGTGTTGCGGACGTACTGGTACTCCGGGGTGCCCTCGGTCAGCTCGCGCAGGCGCAGGAAGAAGACCTTCGAGAGTTCCCGCGCGTCACCCGGGGCCACTTCTCGGGGCTCCGCGATGCGGGGCAGGCCCGCCGTGCGGGCGGCCTCCCCGCCGCGGCGGGGCTGGGGAACGGAGGTCGCGGTGGGGGTGGAGGCACGGGTGGACGGGGAAGGGACCGGCATGGGGTTCGCTCCTTGGGCTGGTCGGCTTGCGGCGCGGGACCTTGACTGCCGTAGATGGTGGACCGCATCTGCTCACACGTCAAGAAACACCAGAAATACATTTCACGTCTTGCGTCACCTGAATCATTTAACGCATCATGAGTGCATGGGGAGCACGTCTCAGCGCCAAAACTGGACATTTCTGACGAATCACGCCCGCGTCCTGGTGGCTCTCGCCCGGGACCCGGCCATTCGTCTCAGGGATGTCGCCGCCATGTGCGGACTGACCGAGCGCACGGTCCAGACGATCGTCACGGACCTGGAGGCGGACGGGTACCTGAGCCGCGTCCGCGACGGCCGGCGCAACCGGTACGAGATCTCCACCGGCGCGGTCTTCCGCCACCCCGCGGAGGCGGGGGTCCAGGTGGCGGGCCTGCTCGCCCTGCTGACGGGCGCCGCCGCCGACCCGGACGCCCCGGCCCTGGTCGACGGCCTGCACGACGTGGGCGACGCGGACCACTCGGGCGACGCGGATGACGCGGATGACGCGGACGCCGCCTTGGGCGAGGACGACTCGACGGCCGACCGCGGCGCCCCCGCACCCCCCACCCCCACCGACTCCGCCCCGGACCGGGTGTCGCCGGTCGCCTGACCTGTGGGAAACCTCACCTGCCGGCGAACGCGCCCGGTCGCGCCGTGATCCCATCGGCACGGGGAGCCGTCGGGATGCGACCCCCGTCGCGGCCCTCTTGGCCGAGGCCGCACCCCGTACGGCCGAACGTACTCCCGCACTCGGCGAGCGACACCCCGGATCCGCAGCCGCCGCCCCTTTTCGTCCCCTTGACGATATAGGCGGGTCTCGTTATCGTCGCGTTGACGAAATAAAGGGGGTTCGCCATGGCCGACATCACCCGGCGCTTCGGCTGGCGTCATCTGCGCTCCGCGCCCACCGTCCACATCCGCCACCACAAGCGCGGCCGGCTCGTCCACGACGGGCGGGGGCTCAGCTTCTGGTACCGGTCGCTGTCGGCGGCGCTCTCCGAAGTACCGGTCGACGACCGGGAACTGGCCATGGCGTTCCACGCCCGTACGGCCGACTTCCAGGACGTCGCCGTGCAGGCCACCGTCACCTACCGGATCAGCGATCCGGCCGAGGCCGCGGACCGGCTCGACTTCTCCGTCGACCCCGACACCGGGAGCTGGCGCGGCGCGCCCCTGGAGCAGATCGCCACCCTCCTCACCGAGACCGCGCAGCAGCACGCGCTGGACGTGCTGGCCCGGACCCCGCTGGCCGTCGCCCTGGTGGACGGTGTCGCCTCCGTGCGGGAGCGGGTCGCCTCCGGTCTCGCCGACGAGCCCAGGCTTCCGGCCACCGGCATCGACGTGGTCGCGGTACGGGTCGTGGCGATCCGCCCCGAGGCCGATGTGGAGCGGGCCCTGCGCACCCCGGCCCGCGAGCAGATCCAGCAGGAGGCGGACCGGGCCACCTACGAACGGCGGGCCGTCGCCGTCGAGCGCGAGCGCGCCATCGCCGAGAACGAGCTGGCGAGTCAGATCGAACTGGCCCGGCGCGAGGAGCAGTTGGTCGATCAGCGCGGTATCAACGCCCGCCGCGAGGCCGAGGAGAAGGCGACGGCGGACGGTGTGAGGACCGAGGCAGAGGCGGCCCGCAAGGTCCGCCTGGCCCGTGCGGACGCCGAGGCGGCGCGCGAGACGGGAGCGGCGCGCGCCGAGGTCCAGGCCGCCTGGCTGCGCGTGCACGACGAGGCCGGTCCGGGCACGCTGCACGCCCTGGCGGTGACCCGGCTTGCGGAGAACCTGCCGCGGATCGAGAGCATCACGCTCTCCCCCGACGTCCTCACGGGACTCCTGAGCAAGCTCGGGCGTCCGGAAGGCGGCGCGGGCGCGTGAGCCTGGCCCCGCGGGCGGTGCTCGTGCACCGCAGGACCGAGTACGAGGAGCTGCTCGCCCGGCACGGGACGCACGGGCAGGCCGCGTTCTTCCTTTCCAGCCGGGGCCGTTCGATCGACGAGGTGTTCCGCCGCCACGAGCGCACGGGGCAGGCCCTGCGCGAGGTGGCGGCGGCGGTGCCGCTCACCTGGCGCAGCTCCCGGGTGGAGCGGGCGGACCTGGACCGTTTCCTGTTCGCACCGCAGGACGTGGTGGTCGTGGTCGGCCAGGACGGTCTGGTCGCCAACACCGCGAAGTACCTCCGCGGACAGCCGGTGGTGGGCATCGACAGCGATCCGGGGCGCAACCCGGGGGTCCTGGTCCGCCACCGCTGCGCCGACACGGCCGCACTGCTGCGCGCGGCGACCGCCGCCGGAGGCCGGGCGGAGGAGCTGACCATGGTCGAGGCCGTCGCCGACGACACCCAGCGCCTTCTCGCGCTGAACGAGATCTATCTGGGATCG
The DNA here is from genome assembly GCF_040296725.1 of Streptomyces sp. NPDC002044. Taxonomy (NCBI): domain Bacteria; kingdom Bacillati; phylum Actinomycetota; class Actinomycetes; order Kitasatosporales; family Streptomycetaceae; genus Streptomyces; species Streptomyces sp. NPDC002044. The sequence continues at coordinate 8,336 of NZ_JBEOXU010000141.1, read as the reverse complement.
GTCGGGCACCAGACGGCCCGATACCGCCTGGGCTCCGGCGGCGAGCAGGGTCCGGGCGAGGCCCAGGCGTCCTCCGGGGTACTGGTGGGAACCGGCACGGGCGCCACCGGCTGGCTGCGTTCCCTGTGGCTGGAGCGCGGCGGCCCGGCGAGGCTGCCCGCCCCCGGCGAGCGGCGGCTCCTGTGGTTCGTACGCGAAGCCTGGCCCTCCCCCGCGACCGGTACGACGAAGGTCGCCGGTGAGCTGGGGCGGGGGCAGGAGCTGCGGCTGACGGTGGAGTCGGACCGCATCGTGGTCTTCGGCGACGGGATGGAAGCCGACTCCCTGGAGCTGACCTGGGGCCAGAGCGTGCGGCTGGGCATCGCGGAGACGTCGCTGCACCTGGTGACGTGAACGCCCGCCCGGCCGGCCGTCACCCCTGCGGCGACGGCCGTCACCGGTGCGGGCCCGGCCGTCACCCCTGCGGGCCGACCGGAGGACGCCGCGCCGTGGCGTGCGTACGCCCTACGTGACCCGGAAGCCGGTGGCCGCGTGGTCGCGGCGGTCCCGGTGGAAGGTCAGGCGGTCCCAGGTCGGAAAGGACAGGTCGGTCACGGCGAGCAGCCGGCCGGCCGTGTCGTGCAGGGTGCGCCGCACGCTCAGGCCGCAGACCGGGGAGGCGGTCGGCGGGTGGCTGGTGCGGGTCATGGTGATGGTCTCGGCGACCCGCCCCTGCGCCTGGATCCGGTCGAGCCAGCGGTGCAGCGGCTCAAGGTCCTCGTCGCGGACGTCGGTCACCCGTTCGCGGTAGCGGGCGAGTTCGGGGTCGGCGGCGGTCACCGCGGGGCTGAAGTACGTGGCCGCGTGCCGCAGGGTCTCCCCCGCCGGGCCGTGGTCGCGCTGGTGGTGGACCAGGGTGCGGGATCCGCCGCCCATGCCGAGGAGTCCCGCGAGCGAGGGCGGCACGGTCACCAGGGTCAGCCAGCTCTGTGTGAAGGCCGCGGCGGTCACACACACGGATCCCGGAGCCGGGGGGCGGGCTGCCGCCGGCCTGTCGGCGGAGGCGGGCTCGGCCGCGGCCGCTTCCGCCGGCGCCGGATCCACCGCGGGCCGGGTGCCGCGGCGCCCGGTGACGATGAGCCCGTCCTCGCGCAGCTGCTGGAGCGCGGCCCTGATGGTCTGCCGGTTCACCTGGTAGCGGGCGGCGAGGCTGCGCTCGGAGGGCAGCGTGGCTCCGGGGGTGTGCGCGGCGCGGTCGAGATCGCCGCGCAGGGCTGCGGCGATCCGCTGGTACTTGGGCATGGCGGCCGGGCCGCCGCCCCGCGAAGGGGAGGGCATGGCTTCTCCTCTGACGGGTGGTCAAGGACTGCGCGGTCTGCCCGACCAACGTAGCATTGGTCTATACCTCTGAGTGAGAGCGGACCGGGATCGCGGTCCACGTTGGCCGATTCCGAACCCCCCGGCCCGTACCCGCGCCCCGTACGCCATCGCCCCGGCACTCCACCGCCGCGCGTCCCCTCCGAGGCGACGCCCTACACCCGCAGCGGGTTCGGCAGCGGCAGGTAGCGGGCGTCCGCGCCGTCCGCCCGCGTCCAGCGCAGCAGCAGATTGGTCTTGGCCGGCAGGGACGGCGCGGCCAGCAGCTCCGCGATCTCGGGGAGCCCTCGCGTGGCGTCGTAGCGCAGGAACTCCTCCCGCACCGCCGGCCACACGTGCGGCGCGGTGTCCGGATGGTGCTCGGTCAGTGCCCCGGCGATCTCCATGAGGTGGTTGACCACCAGGCAGTACACCAGCCGCTGCCACGCGGCCGTGCGATCGAGCCCGGACAGGAGTCTGACGCCCTCCGCGTCCCGGAACAGGGCCTGTACCGGCAGGCCCGACCCGTCCACCGCGACCAGGGTGTTCTGCAGGTGGGCCTCCAGGACGACCCCGTGCCGGGCGAACAGTTCCAGCACCGGCGGCACCACGTGCCGCAGGTACGCCCGCCACCAGCCCGCCGGGTCCGGCGCCCCCGCCAGCGGGCTCCCGGGCCAGCCCTCGGCGAGAGCGGCCGCCGCGAGCGGGGTGGCCCCGGGCAGCACGTGCGCGTGCAGGCCGTCGCGGAGCAGGACGGCGAGTTCCTCGAAGGCGAACCCGGCGGTCCGGTAGCCCCGGTCGGCCAGCCAGGCCGCCGTCGAACCGGTACGGCGCAGGGCGGCGAAGCCGGCCTCGACCGCCGTGTCGGTGCCGCGCAGCCGGAGCAGGTCGTGGCGCCACAGCCTGCGTACGTCGTTGGTGATCCGGACGTCGAGGCTGAACTTCACGAACAGGTCGGCGGCCGGATCCGGTGCGTAGACGGTGCGGATCGACGCGGTGGGCCAGACCGGCCGCCGGCTCTCCCCGAGTCGCAGCAGCCGCCCGTCGGCGAAGGCCGCGCGCACCTGCGGCCGGGCGCCGACCAGTTCGAGCTGCCACGGGTGGGCGGGCAGCAGCCGGTAGCCGGCGGGCGGGCGCGGGCCGTCGAGCACGCCGGTGAGGGAGTCGAGGGCGCCGGCCGCGGCCGGGCCGCCCTCCTCCGCCGCCTGGTCTTCTCGCACTCCCAGGAAGACCAGCGGGAAGCGGGCGTGAGCCTCCGGCGCGTACGGCAGCCAGCTCGCCGCCGGAGCCCCTCCCCGGGACTTGGGGGCCGGGTGGTGGGGGTGGCCCATGAGCAGGGACTGCTCGGAGCGGACGAAGGGGTCCCCGGAGGGCTCCGCCCGCGCCCGCGCCGCCAGCAGCGCGGCGACCGCTGCCCGGCTGTCGGCGATCTCGACCGGGAGCTCGTCGTTCGCGGTGCCGGTGTACCGGCGCAGTTCGTCGGAGGTGAGCTTGACGAGGTCGGTGTGGCCGAGCGGGCACCAGCCGTCCGCCGTGCGCAGTTCGGGCCGGACGGGCCGGCGTCCGCCGCGTACCCGCAGCAGCCGTCCGCTGCCCCGCAGCCGGTGCACGCCCGCGCCCTGGGGTTCGGCGGCCTCCCTGAGCAGGCAGTTCAGGAGCGGGGTGGCGGCGTACGCGTCGGCGGCGGCGTTGAGGTCCACTGGTTCCATTCGGTCCATCCGGTGCGCCGGAGGTCCGCGGGGCGTACCACCGGCTGTGATCTTCAGTATCCGCGATGATGACTTGATCATCCTGTAAAGCGCCATTCCGACCCCCGGAGCCGCATCGTGCACGTCCCCGCCACCCCGGCCGAAGAGGCCGTCGCCGTCGAACTGGACGGTGTCCGCCCGGCGCTCGGCCCCGCGTACGCCGCCGCGCTCGGCGGCGCCCGGGCGGCCGTGCTGACCCGGCTGTGGCGGGCACTGGCCTTCGAACCACTGCCGTGGGTGGCGGCCCGGGAACGGGGGCCGGGATCGCTGACCGTCCTGCTGGCCGGGGGCTCCCGCCTGGAGGGGCCGGAGCCGGACGCGTACGCGACCGGGCCGTACGTGGAGGAGCTGCTGCTCGACGGGAGGCCCTACCGGCAGGCCGCGCGGCTCGTCGCCGCCCTGGGGGTGCCGCACGGCACGGAGTTCGCCGCCGAGCTGGACGGCAGTACGGCCTCCCTCGCGCTCTCCCGCGCCGGGCAGCCCCCCTCCGGGCCCGGCGCGGCCGCGCTGACCACCCGGGAGTGGGAGCAGCGGGTGGTCGACGGGCACCCGTACCACCCCAACTGCCGCTCCCGGCCCGGGTTCTCGGTGGCCGAGGAGCTGGCGTACGCGCCGGAGCACCGGCCGGTGGTGGAACTCGGGCTGGTCGCCGTACGGGCCGAGGAGTGCCTGGTGACCGGGGAGTGGCCGGACCGGCTGCGGGACGCGGGCCGGATCCTGGTCCCGGTGCATCCGTGGCAGGCCGCGCACGTCCTGGGCACGGAGCGGGTGCGGGCCGGGTTCGCGGCGCATCCCCTGATGGCCCTGCGCACCCTGGCGCCCGAGGGGGGCGGCCCGCACGTCAAGACGGCGCTGAGCACCCGGCTGACGTCCTCCGTGCGCGACATCTCCGGCTACTCCATCGAGACGGCGGCGGCCGTGTCCGCCTTCGCGCAGAGCCTGTCCGAACGCCTCGACGGGCGGCTGCACATCACCCGCACGCTGGGCGCGGCGGCCGCGCACAGCCCGGACCTGGCGGCCGTGCTGCGCGAACCTCCCGAGGCGTACGCGGACGCGGCCGCCGGGGAACGGGTGCTCCCGGTGGCGGCCCTGGCGGCGTTTGCGCCGGCGCGGTCGGCCTCCTGGCGGGCCGGGTTCGCGCGGCTCGCGCTGTCGGTGTGCCTGCGCGTCCTGGACCTCGGGGTGGCCCTGGAGGCCCACGGGCAGAACCTCCTCGTGGTCCTCTCCCCGGCCGGTGCCCCGGTCAGGCTGGTCTACCGGGACCTCGCCGACATCCGGATCAGCCCGGCCCGGCTGCGGCGGCACGGCCTGCCCGTGCCGCCGCTGTCCGGGCGGCTGGTCACCGACGACGTCGGCGTGCTCCGGCGCAAGCTCTTCGGTTCCCTGCTGACGGGCTCGCTCGGCGCCACGGCCGGTTCGGCCGGGGCCTTCGCCGGGGCCTTCGCCGAGGCGGCCGGCCTGCCCGCCACCGCCGACACCGGCGCCCTGCTGACCGGCCCGCTGCCCACCAAGGCGCTCACCCTGATGCGGCTGAGTCCGGGGGTGCCGGGTGACCAGTGGGCGGAGCTGCCCAATCCGCTGCTGCCGCGTCCGCCCGCGGCGCGCTGACCGGGGCCGGCGGCACTCCCCTGGGGCGGGGGCGTCCGCCGTGCCGGATGTATCCAAATGCATCCGGATGTATCTGGATGTATGACGAAGCGAATCGTTTCCCTTGTAGGCCGTCCGGGGGGCAGCCAGGGCGGCGTGGGCCCGCCTTCGCGCCGATCGGCCCGCCCGGTGGCAGGAAGGGGGCATGAGCCTCCATCGCCGCCGGGTCCTGGGAAGCGCCGCCGCGGCCGTCCTCGCGTCCGTCGGGGCGGCGGCGGGCCGGGGGCCGGACTTCGGCGCGCTGGCCCGCGGGATCGACGGGCGGATGGTGCTGCCGGGCGACCGGGACTACTCCGAGGCACGGCAGCTCTTCCAGCCCCGCTACGACGCCGTCGCACCGGCCGCGGTGGCGTATCCGGCGCACGCCGGCGACGTCGCCGCCTGCCTGGACTTCGCCCGCCGCTCCGCCGTGCCCGTGGTCCCGCGCGGCGGCGGGCACAGCTACGCCGGCTGGTCCACCAGCGCCGCCGGGCTGGTCGTCGACACCGGGGCCATGGCGGCGGTGTCCGTCACGGGCGGCGGGGTGCGCGTCGGCGCGGGCGCGCGGCTCGGGGACCTGAACGCCGTCCTCTCCGCGCGGGGGCTCGGCGTCCCCACCGGGCTGTGCCCCTCGGTCGGCATCGCCGGACTGACGCTCGGCGGCGGCCTGGGCCTGGCCTCCCGGGCCCACGGCACCACGTCCGACCGGCTGACCGGCGCCCGGGTGGTCACGCCCGACGGCTCCGTGCGCGACGTCGGCCCCGACCGGGACGCCGACCTGTTCTGGGCCCTGCGGGGCGGCGGGGGCGGCAACTTCGGGGTGGTCACCGAGTTCCGCTTCGCCGCGCACGCGGTCGGCGACTGCGCCTTCGCCGAGCTCCACTGGCCCGCCGCGGACTCGGCGGCTCTCCTGCGCGGCTGGCAGCGCTGGCTGGGCGGGCTGCCGGACCCGTTCTGGAGTCAGGTGGAGTTCACGGTCGGCCCGGGGTCCGCGGCGGCCCCGGCCGTCCGGGTGGTGTGCCTCGACGGGCGCGCGGAACTCGAGCGGCAGCTGACCCGGCTGGCCGACCTGGTCGGCCGCCCGGTGCGGGACAGTTGGGTGGTCGTACGGGGTTACGGCGACACCGTACGGGCCATGTCGGGCTGCCTGGACCGGACTCCCGCGCAGTGCCGCCTGCCGGGCACGCTGCCCGGGCGGGACCCGCTGGGGCGGCTCGGCCGGGACTCGTACGCCGCCCGCTGCGACTTCTGGGCGGGCGCGGGGCTGACGGACGCGGCCGTCGGCGCGGTCCTCGACGCCGTCCGGCGCTACCCCTCCGAGGTTCCCCGGGGCGGCACGGGAGTCGTGCAGTTCGACGGGGTCTGCGGTGGCGCCGTGAACCGGGTCGGGCCGGCCGACACCGCCTTCGTCCACCGCGGCGGCTCCTTCCTCGCCCAGTACCTCGTCTACTGGCCCGGTTCCGCCCCCGCCGCCGAGGCCGCCCGGCACCAGAGCTGGCTGGACGGGCTCTGGGAGGGGCTGCGCCCCTGGGCGAGCGGCCGTGCATACCAGAACTACGCCGATCCGAAACTCACCGGCTGGCGCGCGGCCTACTACGGCCCGAACCTCCCCCGCCTGGAGGCCGTCCGGCGCGCGTACGACCCCGGCCGCCTCTTCCGCTTCCCCCAGGCCGTCTAGTGCCGCGGCCGGTAAGGCGTGCCGGGTCGCGGTGTCCGGTGCGGTGCGTCGCGCGGCGGCGGATCACGGCTCGTCCCGGACGTGCGTGCGCGGTCCGACGACGCGGCGAGGTGCCGTGCCGGGTGGCGCGAACCGGTGGACCTACGCCGTCAGGGCACTGGACGTGTCGTCACGCGCCCCGGCTCCCGGCCACGCGGCACGACCACCGCCCCGCCGCACGACCCCGACGCCGCGGCCCGGGGCACGGCCCCGGGGCCGCTCGCTCCCTCCGCGTCCCTCCGTGTTCCGCCCGGCCAGGCGCCGTACGGTCCGTTCCCGCCCGTCCCGGGGACACGGCACGGCTGGTGCCTGCCCCCGCCCCCTCGCCCGAGACCCCCTTCCCCCTGGGAGCTGCGCATGCGACGTACGTTGATCCTGGCCGCGGCAGCCGCCGCACTGCTGGTCTCCGCCGGGCCGCTGCCCGCCGCCGAGGCCGGGAGCCCCGGCACGGCGGCCGCCGGGCTCTGGTCCGCCCGTGAGGCGTCGGCCTTCTGGACCCCCGAGCGGATGGCCGCGGCGGTGCCCGTGCCGGACCCGGCGCCGCTCCCGGAACCGGCGCCACTCCCCGAAGCGGCGCCACTCCCCGCCCCGGCCTCCCCGCCCGCCGCGAACGTGAGCCCGCCACCGGCCGACGCCGAACCGCCCGGCGCCGAGCCGCCCGCCCCCGGAGCACCGGCTCCCGCTCCGGCCCCGGTGGCGCCCCCCGCGCAATCCGGGACCCCGGCCGCGCCCACCCCCTCACCGGTGACGGAGCCCTCGTCCACCCCGTCGGAACCGCCGCCACCCGTGATCCCGAAGTCGCCGCTGAGCCCGGTCGTACCGGAGCTGCCCGCCGCGGCCGGCCCGGGGGTCGGACAGGACTTCGGGGGGCTCCCCGTCGTCGGCCGGATGTTCGTCATGAAGGCGGGAGGGGCCTACTTCTGCACCGCCAGCGTCGTCGCCTCCCCCGGCCGCGACCTGGTGCTCAGCGCCGCCCACTGCCTGCTCGGCCCGGACTCCCGGCAGGTGGCCTTCGTACCGAAGTACACGCGGGCCAAGCCCCGGCCGTACGGCATGTTCCCCGTCCTGCGGGACGCGGGCAAGCGGCCCAGGATCTGGATCGACCCGCGCTACCGCTCCCGCGGGCCGAACCGCGCCGCCACCCTCGACGTGGCCTTCGCCCAGGTGGGGCGGGACTCCCGCGGCCGCCGGGTGCAGGACGTGGTGGGCGGCAACCGCCTGGTCACCGGCGCCGCCTACGCCCAGAGCCGGGTCTCGCTGATCGGCTACCCGGCCTCCGCCGCCCGGCCGCGGCTGTGCGTCAACCGGACGACGAAGTTCACCAGCCGCGACGCACGGATCCCCGGATCGTTCCTGCGCGTCAACTGCACCGGCTATCCCGGTGGAACCAGCGGCGGACCGTTCCTGCTGCGGCTGGACGCCAAGCGCGGGACGGGTGACGTGATCGGGGTGATCGGCGGCTGGAAGACCGGCGGCGACACGGCCGACACGTCCTACAGCTCCTACTTCGGCGCGGACGTCAGGACGTTGTACGCGAAGGCGGTTGCCGGGGCGAAGGCGGGGTGAGGCCCCGGACCCGGCGGGTCCGCCGCGGGTTGCCGACGGTCCTGGGGGCGGCCGGGAGCCCGTCGGCGCTCAGCACGTCCGCGGGAGGCAGTCCGAGCCGGCGCCGCAGGTCGGTGAGGGCGGCGTGGACCGGTGCGAGGACGACCGCGGCGCCCGGGCCGATGTGCGCGAGGGCGTGCGCGGTGGTCTCGATCGCCTCGGCGGCGTCCTCGGCGGCGGTCCGGCTCCAGCCCGCGGGCCCGTCGGCGCCCCGGGGCGCGACCGCGTCGTAGAGGTGGCAGGCGGCGTCGGCCGCGGCGTCGGCCCCGTGGGCGACGCCCCGGGCCCCGATGGTGGGCAGGTGC
>NZ_JBEOXU010000140.1:0-16091 GCF_040296725.1 Streptomyces sp. NPDC002044 | reverse complement strand
CGGGCGCGGCCCCCGCGCACAGCAGGGCCAGCAGCGCCGCCGGAAGCGCGGTGAGGGCGGCCGGGCGGGGCAGCGCCCGCCGCCCGCCGCGCGGCGTCGGGTACGTCGTCGGCTGGGTCATCCGCTCGGCCATCCTCGGGGTCGTCCGCTTCCTTGTCCGCTTGTCTTCCGTCCGCCGTCCGGATCCTCGCCCGGGCGGTGTCCGGCTGCCGGCCCGCGTGCCGTCAGACCGGCAGGGTCCAGACCTGGTCGACCCGGTGGTCGCCGCAGGACTCCAGGCGCAGCCGCTCGGCCGGGGCGTCCGGGGTCGCCGCCGCCGCGGGCGCCGTCAGGCACAGGCCGGTCGCCGCGTCGGTCAGGGTTCCGGTCCGGTCGTGCGTCCAGTCCTGCCCGGGCTCGCGCGACTGCCGCGGTGCGCAGGAGGCCAGCTCCACCAGCCCGTCCTCGCCCGCCGTCAGGCACTTGCCGGCGAGGCGGAGACTGCCGTCGCGGCCCGCCGTCCACCGCTGGTCGGGGGCCCCGGTGCAGGCGGCCATGACGACCGAGCCGACGCCGGTGGTGCTCGCCCCGTCGGCACACTTGGCGGCGGAGCCGACGACCTGTCCGGTCGGGACCGCCTCGGCGCAGCCGCGCGGGGTGAGCCGCCACACCGCGGTGTCGTGGGCGGCCAGCCGCCCGGTCAGCGCGTCCGCGACGCTGTGGCGCTCCCCGCTCCACAGGTCCTTCGCGTCGGCGGTGCAGCCGGTCAGGCCGACCTCGTCGAGCGGCACGCGGATGTCGCGCGCACTGCCCGAGCGGTTGAGCACGGCCACCGCGCGGTCGCCGTTCGCCAGGTCCCGCGTCAGGATCTCGAAGGTGGCGTTGGAAGAGACGACCGCGCCCTGACGGCCCAGCGGGTCCTGGTCCAGCTCGATCAGATCGGTGTTCCCGAGCGCGGCGAGGCCCTCGGGCGTCAGCTCGGACACCTGCGAGGACAGGATGAACGGGGCCGCCATCATGGCCCAGAGGGCGACCTGGCTGCGGCTCTCGGCCGCGGTGAGCCCGGGGGCGCCCGCGATCAGGAAGTCGGGGTCGTTCCAGTTGCCCGGACCCGCGTACCGGCCGAGCCAGCGGTTGTAGCCGTAATTGCCCATGACCGAGTTCCAGCGGGAGGCCGCGGGGGTGGCCGGCTTGTACACCTGGATGTCGCGGCCCTCGCGCCACAGTTGGCCGGTCTCGCCGACCCACCCGAGCACCCGGTGCCAGTCGGTGCCGCCCCACTCGCCCTGCTGGAAGTAGGCGGGCGCGGAGGCCGACAGCACCATGTCGCGGCCGCTCTCGCGCAGCCCCTTCGCGACGGCGTTGTAGGCGTCGCGGTACGCCTGCTCCTTCGTCGTACCCGGCGGCACCCAGAGGTTGCAGCCGTCCATCTTGACGTAGTCGACCTTCCAGGACGCGAACTGCCGCGCGTCCTCGGCGTAGTGGTCCGCGCCCCCGCCCTGGGGGGAGCCGCTTCCGGGGTACTTCTCGCAGGTGAGGTACCCGGCGTCCTGGTAGATGCCGAACTTCAGGCCCTTGGCGTGCAGGTACTCGCCGAGCCAGGCCATGCCGTGCGGGAACTTCCCCGTGTCGACGACCAGCGCGCCCTGCGCGTCGCGGCTCTTCGTCATCCAGCAGTCGTCCACGGTGACCGTGTCGTAGCCCTTGGCGGCGAGTCCGGTCGACACGAGGGCGTCGGCGTTCGCGACGACCTTGGCCTCGTCGATGTCGCACATGTAGTGCGCCCAGTTGTTCCAGCCCATGGGCGGGGTGAGCGCGAGCGGGGTGTCCGAGGTCGCGGTCGGCTCGGCCGCCGCGGGGGCGGGGGCGAGCGCGAGGGCGAGCAGGGCGGCCGCTGTCAGGCAGGGGAGCGTCGCACGCAGGCGAGGCGGCACGGAGACTCCTTGACGTGGGGGCTGTCGTGCGCCCAGTGCAGCGGGGCGGCTACGCACTGTCAACGCATGTCGATGGTTATCGCACAATGACCAGCAATATGGCCGCAGTCGGCATCACGCGAAGGAGTGAAGAGGGGACGCCCCAGCGTGAGATACGTCGTATGTTACGGTGTATCTCATGCCGAGACGATCCATGGCCCTGGACCGCGCGACCCCCGCGGTGATCGCCGTCGCCGCCCTGCGCGTCCTCGACGAGCACGGGCCCGAGGGCCTCAGCTTCCGCGCCCTCGCCGAACGGCTCGGCGTCTCGCACGCCACCGTCCAGCGCCGCTGCACCGACCTCGCCGGACTGCTGGACCTGTGCACCGAGCACCTGGCCGCCCAGCTTCCCGAAGTGCCCCCCGGCACCGACTGGGCGCAGGCCACCGAGCAGCGCTTCCGCGCGCTGTACCGGCTGCTGGTCGCCCACCCCGGGCTGCTGGTGCTGCGCGGCGGCCGGCCCTGGCTCGGCCGGCAGCTGCTGGCCCGGCTCGTCGAGCCCGCCCTCGCCGACAGCGTGGCCGCCGGGATGACCCCCGCCGAGGCGATGACCGCGTACCGCCGCATGTACCTGCTCACCCTGGGCAGCGCCGCCTTCGTGGACCACCGCGACCCGGAGGGGGCCACCGCCGCTTCCCGGGCTGCCCTGGCCGCGCTGGACCCGCAGGAGTTCCCCGTGCTGTCCGGCGGGCTGGCCGACGTACTGCCGCCCCTGACGGACCACGAGGTCTACCACGGCGCCCTGCGCCAGCTCATCGACGCCGCCCGGCCCACCACCTGACGGGGAGACCGCCCATGCAACCTGAACAGCAGCTCGACTACGCGGCCGTGCGCGCCGCCGCCGGCCGGATCGCCGGCGGGATACGGCCCGTCGCCGTGGCCCCGGCCGCCGACGGGGTCTGGTACGCGCTGGAACACCTCCAGCACACCGGCTCCTTCAAGGCCCGCGGCGCCCGCAACTTCCTCGCCGCCCACCACCGCGCCGGCACCCTCCCGGCCGCCGGGGTCACCATCGCCTCCGGCGGCAACGCGGGCCTCGCCTGCGCCTGGGCGGCCCGCGCCCAGGCCGTGCCCGCCACCGTGTTCCTGCCCGCGAACGCCCCGCGCGTGAAGGTGGAGCGGCTGCGCGGCTACGGGGCCGAGGTCCGGCTCGTCGGCGACCGGTACGCCCACGCCCTCGAAGCCTGCCGGGAGTTCGCCGCCGAGAGCGGAGCCCTGAGCAGCCACGCCTACGACCATCCGCTGATCGCGGCCGGCGCCGGAACCCTGCTCGACGAGATCCGGGCCGCGCTGCCCGGGCTGGACGCCGTGGTCGTCGCGGTCGGCGGCGGCGGACTGTTCGCCGGGGTGGCGACCGCCGCGCGCGAGCACGGCGTACGGGTGCTCGCCGCCGAGCCGGAGAACTGCCGGGCGCTGAACGCGGCCCTGGCCGCGGGCCGTCCCGTGGACGTCGAGGTCGACTCGGTCGCCGCCGACTCCCTCGGAGCCACCCGGGTCTCGGCGGACGCGCTCGCGGCCGCCCGGCACACCACCGTGCGGTCGGTCCTCGTACCGGACGCGGAGATCACCGCCGCCCGGCGCTCCCTCTGGGAGGAACACCGCCTCGTGGTCGAGGCGGCCGCGGCCACCGCCGTGGCGGCGCTCAGGGGCGCCCCGGAGCCGCTGGGCGAGCGGGTCGCCGTCATCCTGTGCGGGGCGAACACCGACCCGGCGGACCTGGCGGCGCCCGGGGTGTGAGGTGGCGTCAGCCGACGGCCGCGCCCGGGTCCGCGCGCACCACGACGACGGTGCTCGTGGCGTACTGGACCACCTGCTGGCTCACCGAGCCGAGCAGCGCGCCCTTGATGCCGCCGTACCCGCGGGTGCCCACCACCGTCAGCTCCGCCTCCGCGGACGCCTCCACCAGGACCCGGGCCGCCGCCCCGTGCTCGACCCGGCGGAAGACGGGCACGCCGGGCGAGGTGCCCACGGCCTCGGCCACCGTGTCGGCGAGCTTCAGGCGGGCGGCCTCCTCGGCGGTGACGAGCTCGGCCCGCGCCACGTCGGGGGCCACCCCGAACGGGTTGGTGTTCCACTCCCAGCACATCACGGCGTGCACCCGGGCGCCGGTGGCCTTGGCCTGGCGGACCGCCCAGCGCAGGGCCTCCTTCGAATGCTTCGAACCGTCCACGCCGACGACGATCAGCGGCAGGGCGGGCTCGCTCATGGTGCTTCCTCTCGGTCCGTCCGGATGATCCCTTCTCTCCCTGTATACACGGGAGAGGGGGGCCGGCCTCGAACGACGATCGTCGCGCGGGCCGACGACTTTCGAGGACGGTGCCGGGGCCCCGCCCGCTGCGAAGGTCGGAGCGTCACGGTGAACGGCACCGGACGCGGCACGGCATGGAGGAACGGCGTGGCTCAGCGCAAGGGTTGCCTGATCGGGTGCGGCATCGCGGCGGTGGTGGGCATCGGCCTCATCGCGGCCCTCGTCTTCGGGGCCTCCAAGATCCTGGACGCCGCGGACAAGACCCTGCTAGACCCGAAGGTGTACGCGGCGGCCGAGGTGGGCCGGCCGGAGCAGGAGGTGCGCGAGCGGCTCCCGTCGGGCGAGACGTTCATCAAGTCCAGCCTCAGGGAGGGCGGTCCCGCCGAGCCGGCGGACAGCACCTGCTCGTGGTACCTGTCCGACGGCGACCCGGTGGGCGGCACGGAGACGGTGTTCCGCCTCTGCTTCAAGGACGGCAAGCTCGCGGAGAAGGTCCAGTACCCCATGAAGTAGGTGCGCCGCAGGTCGCCTTGAGGGGGTCATTGGGGGCCAGGGACCGTACCAGCGGGGCGGGGTCGCCCGGCGCGGGACGGAAGGGTTGCGCGGCATGCGGCACGCGGGATGAAGCGCGCGAGTGCGCGCCGCCGTGAACCGTCGATATGGAGTCAGACTCCGGCGGTCAGGCGGGCTTCGCCGTCCACCCGGTGCCGTCTTCGGCGCTCCTCGTGCCACGGCGCATCAGTCCAGTCGGGGGCCGGTGCGGAAGGGGCCCGGGGGCGGGTGGGGCGTTCCTGTCCGGCAGGGGCGGCCCGGATGTCACCGGCCATCGCGTCCGCCGCCTCGTTGACGCGATTCCGCTCGCGGACGACCGTGGTCACCGCTCTCCGGCAGAGAGGCCGGACTTCTGCGAAGGCGGCGACGATGACGCGATCGAACCTGACCCGTACCGCTGTCGCCACACTCGTGGCGGGCACGCTGCTGTCGACCTCCGCGTGCGGTCTCGGCGGTGGGGGCGGAGAGGTGGGGGAGGCGGAGCTGACGGGCAAGGTGTCCGGTGGGATCACGTTCCGCACCCTGCAGCTGAAGCCCGTGTTCACGTCCTACGTGCAGGGTGTGATCGACGCCTTCGAGGAGGAGCACCCCGACGTCGAGGTCACGTGGGAGGACGTCCCCGGCGACGGCTACAACGAGAAGCTGGTGGCCGACGCCCGGGCCGGAACCCTCCCGGACGTGGTCAACCTCTCCACCGACTCCTTCCAGCTCCTCGGCGACCGGGGCATGCTCGCCGACGTGGCCCAACTCGACGGGGCTCTGGCCGTGGAGTACGTGCCCGGCGCCTGGGAGCAGTTCAAGCTCCCCGGCAAGGGCGACGGCGTGTACGCCTACCCCTGGTACGTGACCCCGGAGATCCTCACCTACAACAGCGAGCTGTTCGAGAGGTCCGGACTGGATCCGGCCGAACCGCCCACGAGCGTCGAGCAGTTCTTCGACCAGGCCGAGCGGATCGCCGCCGGAGCCGGGGGCCGGTACGCCGCCTTCATGGCCGACCCCAAGGGCAGGCTGCCCGGGGACTGGCAGAAGATGGGCGTACCGATCCTGAACGAGAGGCGGGACCGGTTCACCTTCGACACCGGCAAGGCCGTCGAGTGGGTGGAGCGGATGAAGGACCTCTACGCCAAGGGCGCGATGCCCAGGGAATCGCTGCTCAGGTCCGACGACATCAATCAGCTCTACGGCGCGGGCAAACTCGTCTTCGGCCCCGGCTCCCCGGGCTTCGTCAAGGACATCAGGCAGAACGCCCCCCAGGTGTACGCGAAGACCCGGGTCGCCGGTGCCGTCACCGGAACGCTCGGCCACATCGGCATCTACGCCCAGTCGCTCGGCATCAGGAAGGACACCGGGCACCTCGACGCGGCGGCCGCGTTCGCCCGGTGGGTCACCAACGGGCCCAACCAGGTGGAGTTCTCCCGGAAGGCCACCATCTACCCGTCCAACGCCCAGGGCCTCACCGACCCGCTGTTCTCCGACCGGGGCGACGGGAAGGACGCCGAGACGGTCGCCCGAGCGGTCGGCGCCGAACAGCTGAAGAGGGCCGCGCTCGACGCCAACACCCCGGTCCAGTGGACCAACCAGGTCGGCGACGCCGTCGTACGCGAGATGCAGAAGGCCATCAAGGGCGAACAGGACCCCCGGTCGGCGGTGAAGAAGGCCCAGGAGGAGGCCAACCGGCTCCTCGCCGACGCGGCCGCCCGGTGAGCGCGGCGCAGGAGACACCGGGACCCAAGACACCGGGACCCAGGGCACCGGGACCGAGGGCGCCGGGACCGAGGAGCCGGCGCGCCGCCCGGAGGGAGGCCGCCAGGCGGGGCAGGCGGGCGCGGACGGCCATGGAGGCCGGCACGGGGCTGGTGCACCGCTCGTGGTGGACCCCGTACCTGTTCCTCGCGCCCGGCCTGGTGATGGTGTGCCTGTTCAGCCTCTGGCCGTTCGCCAACACCGTCATCCTCTCCTTCACCGACGCGCGGATCCTGCGCGGCGGCACCTTCGTCGGCTTCGCCAACTACGCCCGCGCCTTCGCCGATCCCGACTTCTGGGTCGCGGCCGGCAACAGCGTGCTCTACCTCCTGGTCGTCGTACCGTGCCTGGTCTTCCTGCCGCTGGCCCTCGCCGTCCTCGTACAGGCGAAGATCCCCGGCATCGGCGTCTTCCGCTCCGCCTTCTACACGCCGGTGATCGCCTCGGCCGTGGTCGTCGGTCTGATCTGGCAGTGGGTGCTGCGCAGCGACGGCCTGGTCAACACCGTCTTCCTGAAGCTGAGGATCGTCTCCGAGCCGGTCCCGTTCCTGACCGACAGCACCATGCTGCTGGTGTCCGCGATGATCGTGACGGTGTGGAAGGGCCTCGGCTACTACATGGTCTTCTACCTCGCCGCCCTCGGGAACGTCCCCGCCGCGCTCCACGAGGCGGCCGCGATCGACGGCGCCGGCACCGTGCGCCGCTTCCTCAGCATCACCGTCCCCCAGGTGAAGCCGATGATGCTGCTGGTCGGCACCCTCTCCGCGATCTCCGCGCTCCGCGTCTTCACCGAGATCTACATCCTCGGGGGCGAGAGCGGCGGCCCCGGCGGCGGCGCGCGCACCCTGCCCTTCCTCATCCGGCAGGTCGGCCTGGGTTTCGCCGGCGAGACCGGATACGCCTCCGCCCTGTCCATCCTGCTGTTCCTCCTGACGCTGGTCTTCAGCCTGCTGGGCCGACGCCTGTCGAAGGGCGACGAGACATGAGCGCACCGTCCCTCCCCGGCGGGCCGGAGCCCCGGCGCTCCCGCGCCGGCCGCGGGCGCCGGTGGACCGGCCGCGCCGCCCGGTACACCACGCTCCTGCTGATGCTCGTCGTCATGCTCGGTCCGATCGCCTGGCAGTTCCTGACCTCGATCCGCGGCCGCACCGAGAACGTGTACGACGGGGTGCTGCCCTCGCACCCCACCCTCGACCACTACGTCCGGGTCGCCGAGACGTTCCCGCTGCTCCAGTACCTGGGCAACACCCTCGTCGTCGCGGCCCTCGCCGTCACCTCGAACACGCTGTTCGCGGCGATGGGCGGCTACGCCCTCTCCCGGGCCGCGTGGAAGGGCCGCAGGACGGTCTTCACCGTGCTCGTGGCGACCCTGATGTTCCCGTTCGAGTCCGTCATGATCTCGATGTTCCTCACGGTCCGGGAGATGGGTCTGGTCGACACCCTCATCGGCGTGTGGCTCCCCGGGGCCGTCTCCGTCCTCAACGTCATGCTCATGCGAGCGGCCTTCCTGGCGGTGCCCCGGGAGGTCGAGGAGGCGGCGGTCCTGGACGGCGCCAACGAGTGGACCCGTTTCGCCCGGGTCTTCCTGCCCTCCGCGAAGGGGGCCCTGGCGGTCGTCTGCCTCACCAGTTTCATGGGCGCCTGGGACGACTTCCTGTGGCCCCTGCTCGTTCTCACCGACAGCGACAACTACACCCTGCAACTGGGCCTG
Source organism: Streptomyces sp. NPDC002044 (assembly GCF_040296725.1). Classification (NCBI taxonomy): domain Bacteria; kingdom Bacillati; phylum Actinomycetota; class Actinomycetes; order Kitasatosporales; family Streptomycetaceae; genus Streptomyces; species Streptomyces sp. NPDC002044. The sequence continues at coordinate 7,885 of NZ_JBEOXU010000140.1, read as the reverse complement.
AAGACACTGGCCGGCGCCACCACGGTCAACGACCAGCGGCTCATCGCGGCCGGCGCGATGACCGCGCTGATCCCGATGATGCTGCTCTTCCTCGCCCTCCAGCGCTTCTTCTTCAAGGGCGTGGGCGAGGGGGCGGTCAAGACCTGAGCCGCCGGCCCGGCCCCGTCCGCCGACCGCACCCGCCTCCCTGGAGTAGCCGTCATGCACGACGACCGCAGCATCACCGAGCACCGCCTCCGCCGCGTCCTCAAGGAGCGGATCAAGCCCGCCGTCCGCACCCGGACGGTCCCGCTGGCCGTCGAGCGCTGGGAGGCCCCCGGCGAGCCCGTGCCCGTCGCCGAGGGCCTCGGCGCCGCGTACGGGCCCTGCGCGGCCGGCGACGCCTGGGGCCCCGCCTGGGGCACCACCTGGTTCAAGGTCACCGGCACCGTACCGGCGGAGTGGGCCGGCCGTACGGTGGAGGCCGTCCTCGACCTCGGCTTCGACCGGATGATGCCGGGGTTCCAGTGCGAGGGACTGGTCCACCGGGCCGACGGCGGCGAGATCAAGGCGCTCAACCCGTACAACGACTGGGTGCGCGTCGCCGACCGGGCCGAGGGCGGCGAGCGGATCGAGTGGTACGTCGAGGCCGCCTCCAACCCCGTCCTCGTCGACCACGCCGCGACCTACGAGGGCGACCGGCAGACCAGCGGCGACCAGCCGCTCTACCGGCTCGCCCGGATGGACCTGACCGTCTTCGAGACCGAGGTCTGGGAACTGGTCCAGGACCTGGAGGTGCTCCAGGACCTCATGACGCAGCTCGACACCGCAGATGCCCGCCGGTACGGGATCCTGCGCGCCCTCGACGCCGCCCTCGACGCGGTGGACCTCGGGGACGTGCCCGGCTCGGCCGCGGCAGCCCGTACCCACCTCGCCGCGGCGCTGGCCGCTCCCGCCCACGCCTCCGCGCACCGGATCAGCGCGGTGGGCCACGCGCACATCGACTCCGCGTGGCTGTGGCCGCTGCGCGAGACGGTCCGCAAGGTCTCGCGCACCGCGTCCAACGTGGTCGCCCTGATGGACGAGCACCCCGAGTTCGTGTTCGCGATGTCCCAGGCGCAACAGCTCGACTGGATCAAGACCTACCGGCCGGAGCTGTTCGAGCGGATCAAGAAGAAGGTCGCGGAGGGCCGGTTCGTGCCCGTCGGCGGGATGTGGGTGGAGTCCGACACGAACATGGTGGGCGGCGAGGCCATGGCCCGCCAGTTCCTCTACGGCAAGAAGTTCTTCCTCGACGAGTTCGGCATCGAGACGCACACCGTCTGGCTCCCCGACTCCTTCGGCTACACGGCCGCCCTGCCGCAGATCGTCCGGCTCTGCGGCTGCACGTCGTTCCTGACCCAGAAGCTCTCCTGGTCCCAGGTCAACGCGTTCCCCCACCACACCTTCCGGTGGGAGGGCATCGACGGAACCCGTGTCTTCACGCACTTCCCGCCCGTCGACACCTACAACTCCGACCTCGGCGGCGCCCAGCTGGCGCACGCGGCCCGCAACTACCGCGAGAAGGGCCGGGGTTCGCGTTCCCTGGTCCCCTTCGGCTGGGGCGACGGCGGCGGCGGCCCCACGCGCGAGCACCTCGCCCGCGCCCGGCGGCAGCGGGATTTGGAGGGCTCCCCGCGGGTCGAGATCGAGCGCCCCGACGCCTTCTTCGACAAGGCCCGCGCCGAGTACGAGGACGCCCCCGTCTGGGCCGGCGAACTCTACCTGGAGCTCCACCGCGGCACCTACACCTCCCAGGCCAAGACCAAGCAGGGCAACCGGCGCGGCGAGTCCCTGCTGCGCGAGGCGGAGCTGTGGGCGGCCACCGCCGCCGTGCGGGCGCCGGAGTACGCGTATCCGTACGAGGATCTGGAGCGGATCTGGAAGACGGTGCTCCTGCACCAGTTCCACGACATCCTGCCCGGATCCTCCATCGCCTGGGTGCACCGCGAGGCGCGCGAGACGTACGGGCGACTGGGAGCGGAACTCGCGGGGATCACCCGGACCGCGCAGAGCGCGCTGGCGGGGGACGGCGACCGGGAGCTGGTCTTCAACTGCGCTCCGCACGCCCGGCGCGGCATCCCCGCCGGCGGCGCAGGCCGACCCGCAGCGGCCGGCGAGCCGGTCACGGTGCGGGAGCGCCACGGCGGCGGGCACGTCCTGGCCAACGGGCGGCTGCGGGTGGAGGTCGACGGCCGCGGCCTGATCGTGTCGGCCTACGACCTCGAAGCCGGCCGGGAGTCCGTCGCACCGGGCGCGGCCGCCAACCTGCTCCAGATCCACCCCGACGTCCCGAACATGTGGGACGCCTGGGACATCGACGCGTTCTACCGCAACAGCGTCACCGACCTCGTGGACCTGGACGCCCTGGACGTCACCGACGACGGGCCGGTCTCGGCCACCGTCCGCGCCACCCGCTCCTTCGGCTCCTCCTCGGCCGTCCAGTCGGTGACGCTCCGGGCAGGTGCCAAGACGGTGGACATCGTCACGGTCGTGGAGTGGCACGAGACGGAGAAGTTCCTGAAGGCCGCCTTCCCGCTGGACGTGAAGGCCGAACGGTCGGCCTCCGAGACGCAGTTCGGACACGTCTACCGGGCCACGCACACCAACACCTCATGGGAGGCGGCCAAGTTCGAGATCTGCGCCCACCGCTGGATCCACGTGGAGGAACCCGGCTGGGGCGCGGCCCTGCTCAACGACTCCACGTACGGGCACGACGTGACCCGCGACGTACGGTCCGACGGCGGCCAGACCACCACCGTACGGCTCTCCCTCCTGCGGGCGCCGCGCTACCCCGACCCGGAGACCGACCAGGGCTCCCACACCCTGCGCTTCTCCCTCGCGCCGGGAGCCGGCATCGCCGACGCGGTCCGCGAGGGCCACGCGCTGAACCTGCCCGAACGCACCCTGACCGGCGCCGGCCCGGTGGCGCCCCTGGTGACCGTGGACGACGACGCGGTGGTCGTCGAGTCGGTCAAGCTCGCCGAGGACCGCGGCGGCGACGTGATCGTCCGCCTCTACGAGTCCCGCGGCGGCCGGGCCCGGGCCACCCTCGCGGCCGGCTTCCCGCTCGCGGCGGCGGTCGAGAGCGACCTCCTGGAGCGGCCGATGGAGGGAACGGCGGTCGGCCCGGCCACCCCGGCGGGCACGGTCCCGCTGACGCTGCGCCCGTTCCAGATCGTCACGGTCCGCCTGCGCCGCGCCTGACCGGGGGCGGGCGACGCTGCCGGGCGGCCCGGGGGAGGCCGTTCCGGCAGCGCCGCGGCCGTGAACTCCGCCACAGGGGAGGCGGGCCCCGGCCCGTGGTTGCGGTCGGGACCGCGCGGAACGTCCGCATTCGGTTATGCACCTAGTTGCAAAACATGCGCCGGCTCGCTAGAACAGGGTCATCACCCCCGCGCGAGGAGGCGCCCCCCATGTCGCAGAGCCGGTACCCGCACCTGTTGAGCCCGCTGGACCTCGGTTTCACCACGCTGCCCAACCGCGTGGTCATGGGATCCATGCACACCGGCCTGGAGGAGCACGCGGGCGGCTTCGAGCGCCTCGCCGCCTTCTACGCCGAGCGCGCCCGCGGCGGTGTCGGCCTGATCGTCACCGGCGGCATCGCCCCCAACGACGCCGGCCGCCCCTTCGAGGGCGGCTCCCGCCTCACCACCGAGGAGGAGGCGGCCGAGCACCGGGTGATCACCGAGGCCGTGCACGCCGAGGGCGGGAAGATCGCGATGCAGATCCTCCACTTCGGCCGCTACGCCTACCACAAGGACCTGGTCGCCCCCAGCCCGCTCCAGGCCCCGATCAGCCCGTTCGTCCCGAACGAGCTGACCGACATCGAGGTCGAGCGCACGGTCGAGGACTTCGTCCGCGCCGCCCGCCTGGCGAAGCTCGCCGGCTACGACGGCGTCGAGATCATGGGCTCCGAGGGCTACCTCGTCAACGAGTTCATCGCCGCCGCGACCAACCGCCGCACCGACCGCTGGGGCGGCGCGTACGAGAACCGCGTCCGCTTCCCGCTGGAGATCGTCCGGCGCACCCGCGCGGCCGTCGGCGAGGACTTCATCCTCGTCTACCGCCTCTCCATGCTGGACCTGATCCCCGGCGGCTCCACCCTCGACGAGGTCGTCCGCCTCGCCAAGGAGGTCGAGGCCGCCGGCGCCACCATCATCAACACCGGCATCGGCTGGCACGAGGCCCGCATCCCCACCATCGCCACCTCCGTCCCGCGCGGCGCGTACACCTGGGTGACGAAGCGGCTGATGGGCGCGGTGAGCGTTCCGCTCGTCACCAGCAACCGCATCAACACCCCCGAGATCGCCGAGGAACTGCTCGCCGACGGACGCGCCGACCTGGTCTCCATGGCCCGCCCCTTCCTCGCCGACGCCGACTTCGTCGCCAAGGCCGCGGCCGGCCGCTCCGAGACCATCAACACCTGCATCGGCTGCAACCAGGCGTGCCTGGACCACACCTTCAGCGGCAAGATCACCAGCTGCCTGGTCAATCCGCGCGCCTGCCACGAAACCGAACTGGTCCTCGCGCCCACCCGGCTGAAGAAGAGCGTCGCCGTCGTCGGAGCCGGCCCCGCCGGGCTGGCCTGCGCCGTCTCCGCCGCCGGCCGCGGCCACGCCGTCACCCTCTTCGAGGCGGCCGGGCACATCGGCGGCCAGCTCGACGTCGCCCGCCGCATCCCCGGCAAGGAGGAGTTCGACGAGACCATCCGCTACTTCGGCACCCAGCTCGTGGAGAGCGGGGTGGAGGTACGCCTGAACACCCGCGCCGACGTGCGGACCCTCGAAGGCTTCGACGAGGTGGTCATCGCCACCGGGGTCACCCCCCGCACCCCCGACATCGAGGGCGTGGACCACCCCAGCGTCGTCGACTACCTCGACGTGCTGCGCGACGGCGCCCCGGTCGGCGGGCGCGTCGCCGTGGTCGGGGCGGGCGGCATCGGCTTCGACGTCGCGGAGTTCCTCACCGACAGCGGCGAGGGCGCCTCCCAGGATCCCGCCGTGTACTTCCGGCACTGGGGCGTGGACACCTCGTACGCCGGACCCGGCGGGCTCACCGCCCCCGAGCGGCCCGCCCCGCCGCGCCGGGTGCACCTGCTCCAGCGCAAGACCACCAAGGTCGGCGCGGGCCTGGGCACCACCACCGGCTGGATCCACCGCGCGGAGCTCAAGCACCGCGGGGTCGTCTCCGTCGCCGGGGCCTCCTACGACCGCATCGACGACGAGGGCCTGCACATCACGGTGGGCGGCGAGCAGCGCCTGGTACCCGCCGACACCGTGGTCCTGTGCACCGGCCAGGAGCCGCGGCGCGACCTGTGGGAGGCGCTGCGCGAGGCGGGCGTCGAGGCGCACCTGATCGGCGGCGCCGACGTGGCCGCGGAACTCGACGCCAAGCGGGCCATCCGCCAGGGCACGGAGCTGGCCGCCGGTCTCTGAGCCGCAGGGCCCGCGGGCGGGAGATCCTCCCGGGGATGATCCTTTGCGGTCCAGGGTGTTGTGGCGGCCGGGCCCGGGCCGCCACAATCTCCTGGTGACGCTGACACCGGCAGACGCAGAGAAGATCCTCGCCGACCACTTCGCCCCCTGGGTGCTCGCCCTCGGCCTGACCGTCCAGGAGACGGGGGAGCGGCACGCCGTGCTGCGGCTGCCCTGGTCCGACACCCTGGCCCGGGACGGCGGCGGCCTCTGCGGACAGGCCCTGATGGCGGCGGCCGACACGGCCACGGTCATCGCCCTGTCCGCCGCGCGCGGGGAGTACGGGCCGATGACCACCGTCCAGCAGTCGACCAGCTTCCAGCGGCCGGTGACCGGCGTGGACGTGCTGATCCGCGTACGCGTCACCAAGCTCGGCCGGCGGATGGCCTTCGCCGACGTCACCATGACCCCCGAGGGCGCCGACGAGCCGGCGGCGACGGCCTCCACGGTCTACGCCCTGCTCGGCTGAGACCCACCCCGGCGCGCCCCGGCGGGGCGCCGCCTCAGCTCCCGGCGGCGACCGACGCGGCCGGGCCGACACCGGTGAGGCGTTCCGCCAGGTCCCACAGCCGTGCGTGCGCCGCCCGGTCCAGGGCCCGGCGGGTGGAGGTCCTGCTGTTCGGGCTGTTGGCGCGCGCCTGAGCCGCTCCTCTGCGATCGTGGGTCCCATTGCGGATCGCGTCGCGGACCGCACCGGGTCGCACGAGGAGTGGACATGTCGGGACAGTTCGAGGCGAGCGTGGAGATCGACCGGCCGATCGAGGCGGTCTTCGCCTACCTTGCCGACGGGCGCCACGACCCCGAGTTCAGCCCGCGGGTCCAGGAGATCACCAAGACGCCCGACGGCCCGACCGCCGTCGGCACGGTCTTCCGCAGCACGGTCAAGGACGCCGGGATGAAGACCGGCCGAGAGTTCCGCATCACCGCGTACGAGCCGCCGGGGCTGATCCGCTGGACCGAGCAGACCAAGAACCTGGTCACCGCGTCCGGCGGCTACGACCTCGAAGCCCTCCCCGGCGGCCGCACCCGCGTCCGGATCTTCAACACCCTGGAGGGCCACGGGATCGGCAAGCTCCTCGTGGGCCTGGCCGTGAGCGCGGCCCGCAAGGACGCCCCCGACTTCGGCCGCCGCATCAAGGCGGCGGCCGAAGCGTCCCTCGCCCCCTGAGGGGTGCCGAGCGCCGTGCCCGCCCGTGTGGCACCCCGGGGGGCCGTGATCACCAGGGTGAGTGAGGCGCGTGCACGTCCCGAACGGTTCGAGGAGTTCCGCGACGTGATCGTCTCCGCGGTGCGCGGGTTCCCCGGCCGCCACCCCGGTCTGGTGAACCACGAAGTCCTGCTCACACCGCCCGACTCGCGGCGCGTACGGCACTTCGCGCGCACCGCTGACCTGACCGCTGACCTGACCGCTCGGGCCGCCGGGGCCGCGGCCGGTCAGTCGCGGCTCCAGCGGAAGTCCGCCTCCGGGAAGCGGGCCGAGGGGGCGTCCAGGAGGGGGGAGCGGCGGCCCAGCAGGAACCGGTCGAAGAACGCGCGGGCGTAGGCCCGGATCACTTCCGCGGACCGCGCCGGGGCCAGGGTGCCCAGCAGCTCCGCGTACAGGTCCGCCGGCCAGGCGTCCCCCAGACCGCCCGGACCCGCGAAGTGCGGCACGTCGGTGAACGTCAGGTGGCCGCTGCCCGTGACCCGCACCTGGCGCGCCCAGCCGCGCTGGTGGCCGCGCCACCGCCGCCAGGTCTCGTGGTCCTCCAGCGCGGTCAGCAGCAGGTACGGCCGGTCCAGCCCGGCGTCCGCCACCGGCGAGCCGAAGAACGCCCCGTCCAGGCCCAGTCCGGCGCGGAAGCGGCCGTCCACACGCAGGGACTCGGCCGCCGCGGCCCCGCCCATCGAGTGGCCCAGGACCCCGATCCGTGCCGGGTCCGCGACCGGCCGCCCCGGCCGCCGTCCCCGTTCGCCCGGCCGGGTGAGCTCGGTGGCCACGAATCGCAGGTCGCCGACCCGGGCCGCGATCTCCAGCCGCTCCTGCGCGTCCCAGTCGGCGGGATCGTCGGGGAGCACGCCGCGCACGACCCGGCCGCCGGGGAACTCCACCGCTTCGGCGTCGAAGGTGTGGTCCACGCCCGCGACCAGGTAGCCGTGGGACGCCAACTCCTCGGCCAGGGCCGTGCAGTTGCCGCGCCCGCCCTTGCGGCCGTGGCCCAGCAGCAGCAGGGGCAGCGGCCCCGGGGCGGCCGGGGCGCCGGATCGCGCGTGCGGGCGTACGGCGGTCAGCGTCCCGGGCGTCAGCGGCAGCCCGGCCTCGACGGCGGCGCCGACCGCGGCCGTCGTGTAGGCGGCTCGCGGCCGGCCGGCGTCGCCGACGGCGGGGTACCACAGCTGGACCATCAGTT
>NZ_JBEOXU010000139.1:0-16290 GCF_040296725.1 Streptomyces sp. NPDC002044 | reverse complement strand
GGAGATCATCCCGGTCGGTACGGCGGCGAGCGTGGACAACCTGCGGAGGCTGGACGGGGGTTGTGTCGACCTGGCGCTCGCCATGGCGGACGTGGCCGAGGGCGCGGTCACGGGACGCGAGCCCTTCTCCCGTCCCGCGGCGGTGACGGCGCTGGCCCGGGTCTACGTGAACCACACGCACCTCGTCGTCCCGGCGCGGGGCCCGGTGCGATCGGTGACGGACCTCGCGGGCCGCACCGTCGCGGCGGGGGCAAAGGGGTCGGGGGTGCGGTTGGTGGCGGACCGGGTGCTGCGGGCCGCCGTACCGGACGACGGCCGCCCGCCGGTCCGCGAACGGCACTTGGGTCTCGACGCGTCGGTGGGCGCGCTGCGCGAGGGCTCGGCCGACGCGCTGTTCTGGTCCGGCGGCGTGCCCACGCCGGCCCTGTCGGCGCTCGCCCGCGCGTTCCCGCTGCGGATGCTGCCGCTGGACGGCCAGGTGGGGGCGCTGCGGGAGCGGTACGGTCCCGTGTACCAGACGGTCACGCTTCCGGCGGGGGCGTACGGGCTGCCCGAACCGGTGGGCACCATCGGGGTCGGCAACTACCTCCTGGCGCGTGCGGACGTGCCGGACGCCGCCGTACGGGAGCTGCTGCGGGTCCTGTTCGGCCGGTGGCGTGACCTGCTGCGGGAGGTGACGGCCGGGGCCCGGCTGGAACCCCGGTTCGCCATCTCCACCGGGAGCGTTCCCCTCCACCCGGGCGCGGCCGGCCACTACCGGTCCGTGTACGGCTGAGCGGTCGCGGGCGGTGCGGGTGGTGCGGGCGGCCGGGGCGACGGGGCAGAGGTCAGCGGAGCGTGCGCGGGGGTGGCGGGAGCCGGAACTCCACGGCCAGGCCGTGCGGCGCGTTTGCGCCGACATCGAGACGGCCGCCGCCGGCGCGGGCGATCTCATCGGCGATGGCCAGCCCCAGCCCGCTGCCGTGGACGTTCTGGTGGGCGGGGGAGCGCGCGAAGCGCCTTATGATCAGAGGCAGTTGATCCTCGGGAACCCCCGGCCCGTCATCGGCCACCCGTACGACGGCAGTTCCGTCCGCGCCGCGCGTCGCCAGCACCGACACGCGGCCGCCGCGCGGCACGAACTTGACCGCGTTGTCGAGGAGCGCGTCCAGGATGCGGCCGGCCGCGTCGGGCAGGGCCCGGGCCCGGAGGACCTCCGGTCGGCACGAGGCCGTCAGCTCCAGCCCGGCGTCGGCGAAGACCGGAGCCCAGGCGGTGACGCGCGCGTGGACCGACCGGGCCACGTCCTGGTCTCCCGGCTCCGCCGGGCCCGACTCCACACGCGCGAGGGCCAGCAGCCCGTCGAGCAGCTCCTCCAGGCGCTCCGCCTCGTCCAGGGCCCGGGAGTGTTCGGTCCGGCCGGGACCGGGCGCGATGTGCGGCTCGACGTTCTCCAGCTGGAGCACGAGCGTGGCGAGCGGATTGCGCAGCTGGTGGGAGGCGTCCGCCACGAAGTCGCGCTGGCGTCCGAGGGACGCGGCCACGGCCTCCGCCATGGTGTTGAAGTGCCGCCGCAGACGGCGCAGTTCCGGCGGTCCCGTATCGGAGGCGGCCCGCACCCCGAGGCTGCCGGCGGTGAGCCCCTCCACCGCCCGGTCCAGATCGAGGACCGGCCGCATCAGCCACCGCGAGATCCCCGCCGCCACCAGGGCCGCCGCCGCGAAGGCGGCGGCCGCCGCCCCGGCGATGAACGCCCAGCGCACCGTCACGTCCCGGCGGGCGGCACCGGTGGGGACGGTCATCAGGACCGCTCCGCTGACCCGCTCGTCCCGGCCCACCGGCTCGGCGAGCACGACGCTCTGCGGCCCCCAGGGGCGGATGACGGGCAGCCGGTCGGTGGACCGGCCGGTCAGCGCCCGGCGACGGGCGTCCGACACCGCGGCGGAGGTTCCCCGCCCGGGGGTGGTCACCGGCCCGGCGGCGGCTCCGGATTCCCCGGAGGACCCGGTGCCGGCCCGGGCCACCGTCGTTCCCTCCGTGTCCACGACGACCACCCCGGCTCCGTACAGCTGCGCGTAACGGCCGATCTCGGCGGACAGCTCCGCACGGTCGGCGCCGGTGCGCATCCGGTCGGCCAGGTCGGCGAACCGTACGGCTTCCGAACGCCGCTGCAGGAGCAGGTGCTCGGTGCGCCCCCGGGCGTAGGCGTCGGCCAGGGGGACGCAGAGCAGCAGCGCCGACACCCCCATGAGGACCGTCAGCACGGCGAGCAGCCTGCGCCTCACCGCCCGCCGCCCGCCGGCCCGTCCGGCGGGCCGAGCCCCGCGCTCCGTACGTCCCGCTCGTCGGGCGGGGCAGGGGAGCCGAGCTGGTAGCCGAACCCGCGGACCGTGCGCACCAGTCCGGAGCGGCCCGTCTTGGCGCGGATGCCCGCCACGTGGACGTCCAGCGAGCGGGAGGCGGCCAGGAAGGCGTCCCCCCAGATCCGGTCCAGGATCTCCGCACGGGAGTGCACCTCGTCGGGACGCGCGGCGAGGTGCGCCAGCACGTCGAACTCCCGGCGCGTCAGCCGGATCCCGGTCCCGGCCACCGTGACCGTACGCCCCGCCAGGTCGACCTCGACGTCGCCGGAGCGCACGGGACGCCCGGCGGCGGCCGCGGGCACGCTTCCCGGGCGGCCGGACCGGGCGTCCGTCCGGCGGCGTACGGTGTCGATGCGCGCGATCAACTCCGCCATCCGGAACGGCTTGACGACGTAGTCGTCGGCGCCCGCCCGCAGCCCCTGCACGATGTCGCGCTCCTCGCAGCGCGCGGTCACCACGATGAGCGGCGCGTCGCAGACCCTGCGCAGGAGCCGCAGCAGTTCGAGGCCGTCCAGGTCGGGCAGGCCCAGGTCGAGCAGGACGAACTCGGCCTCGCGGGCGTGCCGCAGGGCGTCCAGGGCCCGCCCGACCCTGCGGACGGTGTGCCCGCGCTGGGCGAGCGCCGTGCCGAGGGCCCGGGCCATGCGGTCGTCGTCCTCGACGAGAAGCGCGTGCATAGACAGTTCCTTGTGACGCCGGCTCGTGACGCCCCGCTCGTGACGCCCGGTTCGTGGTGGGTGACCCGCGCGGCGTGCCCCGTGTCCCGGGACAGCAGCTTAGGGGAGCCGCGGTCCCGGGTCACCCGGCCGGATCAGCGGGCGGACTCGGCGGGAGCCGTTGCCGGCCGGCCCTGACCGGGGCCGTCACCGGGCCGGCCCGCGTCGGCCCCGGCCTCGGCACGTGTGAGCGCGGCGTCGCGGGTGTCCGGCATCAGCACGTAGGTCACGAGGGACACCAGCGCGCACCCGGAGACGTACCAGAAGAACATCGACTCGCGGCCGCCGCTCTTGAACCACAGCGCCACGTACTCCGCCGTGCCGCCGAACAGCGCGTTGGCGATGGCGTACGGCAGTGCCACGCCGAGGGCGCGCACCCGGGTCGGGAACAGTTCCGCCTTGACCGCCGCGTTGATCGAGGTGTAGCCGGTGACGATCACCAGGGCCAGCACGGACAGCCCCAGGGCGGACCAGTACGAGGACGCCGAGCCGAGGGCGGTCATGATCGGATACGTGCCGACCGTGCAGCCCACCGCGAACGTGATGAGCAGGGGGCGGCGGCCGATGCGGTCCGACAGCATCCCGGCGAACGGCTGGAGCACGGCGAAGAGCGTCAGCGCGGTGAAGCTGACCAGGGTGGCGGTCGTCTTCTCCATCCCCGCGCTGCCGACGAGGTACTTGGTGAGGTAGGTGGTGTACGTGTAGTACGCCACCGTGCCGCCGAGGGTCAGGGCCATGACCAGGCCCGCCTGTCGCCGGTACTGCCACAGCGCCTTCAGCGTGCCGCGCGCGCTGTCGTCGTGGGCGCCGGCCGAGGCCGCCTCCTCCCGGAACGCGTCGGTCTCCTGGAGCCGGCGCCGCAGCCAGAAGACGACCACCGCGAACAGCGCCCCCAGGAGGAACGGGATCCGCCATCCCCAGCTCTCCAGCTGGTCGGTGGTCAGCGTGTGCTGCATCGTGATCAGGATGCCGAGCCCGAGCAGCTGGCCGCAGGTCATCGACACGTACTGGAACGACGATCCGAGCCCCCGCCGGTCGCGGGCCGACGCCTCGGTGAGGTACGTGGCACTGGCCGCGTACTCGCCGCCGATGCTCAGCCCCTGGAGCAGCCGCGCGAGCAGCAGCACCAGCGCGCCGAAGTATCCGGCCTGGCCGTAGGTCGGGGCGACGGCGATCAGGAGGGCGGCCACCGACATCATGGCGACGGTGAGCGTCAGAGCGCTCTTGCGTCCGTGCCGGTCGGCCGCGCGGCCGAGGATCCAGCCGCCGACGGGGCGCATCAGGAAGCCGACGGCGAAGATCCCCGCGGTGTTCATCAGCTGCGTGGTCGGATTGTCACCGGGGAAGAAGGAATCGGCGAAGTAGATCGCGAAACTGGCGTAGACGAACCAGTCGTACCACTCGACGAGATTCCCGAGCGATCCGCCGATCAGCGCCAGGCGGCGCTTCTTGCGCTCCTCCGCGGACGAGAGCGCGGACGACGGGCCCGGCGACGGGACGGGCGCCGGGACGGGCTCCGGGGAGGGCGGCTTGGCGGCGGACGCAGGCATGGCGGCTCCAGACGGAAAGCTGGTGGTGCGGGACGCGGGCGGGCCCGGCTCCACTACGGGGGGCGGGCGGCACCCAGAGCATCGGCTCGTCCCCGCACCCGGACAAGGCCGGGCCGGCAGATCTAACGTCCCGTTAAGGAAGTCCCCCGGTCCGCCCGGACGGCCGCTTGACCTCAACCGCGCTTGACGTTGGAGACTCCTGGCACGGGCACCGGAGGGACCGGAGGCCCGGGCGGAGGGACAAGCGCTATGCGTGCGACACAGGCGAGGGAGTTCGGCGGCCCGGAGGTACTGGTTCCGGTGGAGCTGCCGGACCCCGTGGCGGGGCCGGGCCAGGTGCTGGTCGCCGTGGCGGCCGTGGACACGATCTTCGTGGAGACGCAGGTGCGTGCCGGGTGGGGCCAGGAGTTCTTCCCGATCACCCCGCCGTACGTCCCCGGCGGCGGCATCGCCGGGACCGTCCGTGCCACCGGCGAAGGCGTGGACCCGGAGTGGGCCGGCCGCCGGGTCGTCGCCTCGATCGGCTCCACCGGCGGTTACGCGGAGCTGGCCGTGGTCCCGGTCGAGGCGCTGGCCGCGGTGCCGGACGAGGTGTCCCTCACGGACGCGGCCGCCCTGGTGCACGACGGCGCGACGGCGACGAGGCTGCTGGCCGCCACCGCCCTCCGGCCCGGGGAGCAAGTGCTGGTCGTGGGCGCGTCGGGCGGCATGGGCACCGTACTGGTCCAACTGGCGAAGGCGGCGGGCGCGCGGGTCGTCGGCACGGCCCGGGGCGAGGACAAGACCGCCCTGGTACGGGAGCTGGGCGCGGACGCCGTCATCGACGCGGCCGCGCCCGACTGGGTGGAGCGGGCCCGCCGGGAGCTCGGGGGCGGGGGAGCGGACGTCGTACTGGACGGGGTGGGCGGGGGGATCGGCCTGGCCGCGTTCTCGCTCGTCGCGGACGGCGGCCGGTTCTCGGCCCACGGCGCCCCCACGGGCGGCTTCGCCCCGGTGGACCGGGCGGGGGCGGAGGCCAGGGGGGTACGGCTGCTCGGCATCGGAGACGTCCAGCTGACGGTTCCGCAGCACGCCGCGTTCGCCGGTGAGGTCCTGCGAGCGGCGGCCAGGGGCGATCTCCGCCCGGTGATCGGCGGCACGTTCCCGCTGGAGCGGGCGGCCGCGGCCCATGAGGCGATCGAGTCCCGCAAGCTGCTGGGCAAGACGGTGATCACCGTCTGACGCGGGCCCCGGCCGGCATGTCAGAGTGATGTATGACCACCCTCGCCCAGCTTCGCAGGACGGCCCTCTCCCTTCCGGGGACCAGTGAGCGCGTCACCTCCGCCGGTCTGGTCTCCTTCACCGTGGGGGACACGTGGTTCGCGTCGGCGGACCAGGACGGACGCGTCCGCCTGCGTCTCCTCCCGGCCGAGGGCGACGAGGTGCTCGGGGCGTATCCGAGCGCTGAGCGCCTGACGCGGGGCGCGACGGCGATCGGCGTACGCGTACCGCTGGCCGACATCGACGGCCGGCAGCTCAACCACTGGGTACTCCGCGCCTGGCTCGCGCGGGCACCGAAGCGGCTCGCCGCCCAGGTCGAGGACGGGAGCGCGGTGGCCGCCGGTGAAGTCGGCGACCTGCCCAAGGCGATCGGCGGCCCCGCCACACGGGCGCTCGCCGGCGTCGGCATCACCACGCTCGCCCAGGTCGCCGAACTGACGGGCGCCGAACTGCTGGCGCTGCACGGCGTGGGACCGAAGGCCGTGCGCGTCCTCACCGAGACCCTCGTCGCGACGGGGCGCCGGCCGGCCGGATGACCCCGGGGCCCGGGCAGCCCCCGGACCCGGCCCGGCGCACCCGTGAGGAGCAGGGGTTTCCCCGCCCGGAGCGGGGCAGACGCGGCCCGGTACCACTGATGGGAATCGAGCGAGGAGAACCGCCATGTCCAGCGCTTCAGAGCCGGAACTTCCGGCTCCCGTACCGGAGAACCGCGATGCCGTGACCCCGGACCTGCCTCCGGTCGGGTCAGGCGCTCCCGACCTTCCGGGCGCCGGGCCGGACGGGCCCCGGCCGGACGACGCCGAGGGGAAGAGGACGGACAAGGCCACGGACAAGGCCACGGACGAGGCCACGGACGAGGCGGCCGAGAACGACACGGCCGCCGGATCCGGTTCCGAAGGTGCCGGGGCCCAGGAGCCTCCGGACTAGTCCGCGGCAGCCCGGCCGGCCTCCGGGTGCGCCCCCCGCGCGGGCGGGGGACGCGGCCGGGGCCGGTCAGCGGGCCAGCAGGTCCTTGAGGAACCCGTCGGCGTCGAAGGTCTCGGAGCCCGGTGTGGTGACGGCGTACGTCTCCTCGAGGAAGCCCTTGACCGCGCGGGCGTTGACGAGGAGCACCACGCCCTGCCCGCCGGCGGAGTCGCGCAGGCCGACGCGGATCTCCTCGCCGCCGGCCGTCCGCTGCGGCCGGAAGGTGACGTCTCCCTCGCCCACCGGGCGCTGGAGACCCTCGGCCAGCATCTGGCGGTCGAAGCACCAGTACGGCAGGACCGTGTCCCCGGCGAAGAACTGTGCCCGCACGGCGTAGGGGTCGGCGCTGTCATAGGAGAAGCGGCCGAGGAGCGGTACCTCGTCCCCGGCCGCGTCGTTCAGGCGTACGGCGATCAGAGCGGACACACGGGACAGCAAGGCGGGCCTCCGGGACTGGGCTACTCGTCCGACCCGTATGCCCCTTCTCCGCGAGCGCACGCTGCGCCATCCGAACGAACTCCGGCACCGAAGTCCGCCGGGCGCCGCCGCGGCCGGTTCAGACGATCTCGGCGTCGTAGAAGCAGAAGTGGTCCCTGATCGCGGCGACGCCCGGTTTCGGGTCCGCGTACGCCCAGACGAGATCGGTGGCCCCGGGCACGGACCAGTATCCGGCGTCCCCCTTGAACGGACAGTGGGTGCGGGCGTCGGACGGGGTCAGCAGGTCGGTGCGGACGTCCTCGGGCGGCAGGTAGTACCGGGGCGGGCAGCCCGTCTCGCGCAGCACCAGGGCCCGCCGGCTCTCTGCCAGGACCTGCCCGTCCCGCACGACGCGCACGTGCTCGGTGCCCTGCTCGATGGTGATGTCGTGTCCACGTGTCATACGTTCCTCAGCGCGCACGGCCGGAGAATTCTTCCCGCGCGGCGCCTTTAGAGGTGCTTTACCGGCGATGCGGAGAATGCCGCGTCATGCGGACGGCCTCGCCGTTCCGCCGTCCCGAAAGCCAGGGGGCCCGATGCTGCCCAAGTTCCCCATGTCGAGACAGTGTCCCTACCACCCGCCGCCCGGATACGAGGAGTTGAAGAAGCAAGGTCCGCTCGCGCGGGTCCGGCTCTACGACGGACGCACCGCGTGGGCCGTCACCGGGTACGCGCAGACGCGGCAGCTCCTGGTCGACCCCCGGCTCTCCTCCGACCGGTCCCGGCCGGACTTCCCGGTGCTGGTGCCCCGGATGGCCGCCGCGAAGCTCGTCGCACTCGTCGGCATGGACCCGCCCGAGCACGACGTGCAGCGCCGCATGCTCATCCCCAGCTTCACCGTGAAGCGCGTCAACTCGCTGCGGCCGGCGATCCGCCGGATCGTCGTGGAGCGGATCGAGGCCCTCCTCGCGGGCGGGCGGCGCGCCGCGGACCTCGTACCCGGGTTCGCGCTGCCGGTGCCGTCCACCGTGATCTGCGAACTGCTCGGAGTGCCCTACGGGGACCACGAGTTCTTCGAGGAGCAGACCCGGCGCATGCTGATGGCCACCAGCACCGCGCAGGAGGCGTCCGCGGCGGCCGGTGCGCTGATCCGGTACTTCGACGAGCTGATCGACGCCAAACGGGCCGACCCCGGCGAGGGACTGATCGACGAACTCATCGTGGACCGGCTCGCGCCGGGCGAGCTGACCCGGGAAGAGCTGGCCTCCATCGCCATGTTCCTGCTGGTGGCGGGCCACGAGACCACCGCCAACATGATCGGGCTCAGCGTGCTCACGCTCCTGCTGCACCCCGAGCAGCTCGCCCGGCTGCGCGCCGACGAGTCCCTCGCGCCCGGTGCGGTCGAGGAACTCCTGCGGTTCCTGTCCGTCGCGGACGAGCTCCAGCGGGTGGCGGCCGCCGACATCGAGATCGGCGGCGAGGTGATCCGGGAGGGAGACGCCGTCTACCTGCCGAACGCCGCGGCCAACCGCGCTCCCGAGGTCTTCCCCGACCCGGACACCCTGGACGTCGGGCGCGGCACCCGCCACCACCTGGCGTTCGGCTACGGGGTCCACCAGTGCATCGGCCAGAATCTGGCCCGCGCCGAGCTGGAGATCGCCCTGTACGAACTGGCCGTACGGATGCCCGGGCTGCGGCTCGCCGAGCCGGTCGAGCAGCTCGGGACCAAGCCGGGAGGCTCCGTCCAGGGCGTCCTGAGGCTGCCGGTCACCTGGTAGCCCCTCCGGTCGCACCCGACACGGCCGCGGCGGGTCCCCGGGAACGTTCCCGGGGACCCGCTCACCGTTGTCAGGCCGCCGGTGCCTGCTCCCTCAGGAACCGGGCCACGGCCGCCGGAGTCGGGTAGTCGTACAGCAGCACCGGCGGCAGGAGCATGCCCGTCGCCTCGCACAGCCGGTTGCGGACCTCCAGCGCGGTGAAGGAGGAGAAGCCGATGTCGAGGAAGTTGTCCTCGGCGTCGATCAGCTCGGGCGAGGCGTGGCCGAGGACGTCGGCCGCGTGGACCCGGACGAGGTCCAGATACGAGGCTTCGGCCGTCGGCCCGTCCTGCGTCGGCCCGTCCTGCGCCGGCCCGCCGCCCGACGCGGAACCGTCCGAGGCGGAACCGCCCGTCGCGGGCGCCGGGTGCGGCTGCGCGATCACCCGTACGCTCGCCGGCTGACGGGGCCGGGCGGCCGCCTCCTGGGACGGCCACCAGTAGTGGGCGTGCTCGAACGGGTACGTCGGCAGGTCCGCCCCGGCGTCCGCGGGACCGCCGTACCACTCCCGCCAGTCCACGGCCCGGCCCGCCACGTGCAGCCGGGACAGCGCTCCGGCCAGCGAGGCCGCCTCCGGCCGCTCGCGCACCAGCGCGGGCACCACCAGCGGATCGGACCCGGGCGGCAGGGCCGCCGTGACCATCGGCGCCAGCACCGCGTCCGGTCCGACCTCCACGAAGGCCGTCACCCCCGCCCCGTGCAGCGCGGAAACCGCCTCGCCGAAGCGCACGGTCGAGCGCAGCTGGCGCGCCCAGTAGTCGGGCTCCCGCAGCTCCTCCAGTTCCACGGGCCGGCCCGTCAGGTCGGAGACGATCCGCAGCGCGGGCGGCCGGAACTCCAGCCCGGCCACCACCGTCCGCAGCGGGTCGAGCGCGCCGTCCATGTGGGCGGAGTGGAACGCGTGGCTCACCCGCAGCCTGCTGGTCCGCCGCCGCCACACGCCGAGCGCCGCCGCGATCTGCTCCACGGCGTCCGCGTCACCCGAGACCACCACGGACGACGGGCCGTTCACCGCGGCGAGCCCCACCCGGCCGCCGTACTCGCCGAGCAGCGCCGCCACCTCCCGCTCCGACGCCTCGCAGGCCAGCATCGCCCCGCCCGCCGGCTGCTCCTGCATCAGCCGGCCGCGGGCCGCGACCAGCGCCGCCCCGTCCGCCGGCGACAGGACCCCCGCCGCCACGACGGCCGTCAGCCCGCCGATCGAATGCCCGGCCACCCACTCCGGCTCCGGCAGCAGCCGCCCCAGCTCGCGGAACAGTGCCAGTTCCAGCGCGAACAGGGCCGGCTGCGCGTACTCGGTGCGCTCCAGCAGCGTCGCCTCCGCGCTGCCCCCGGCCGCCAGCAGCACCGGCAGCAGCGGACGCTCCAGCGAGCCCTCGAACGCCGCGCACACCTCGTCGAGCGCCTCCCGGAACGCGGGCCGCCCCTCGTACAGTTCGCTTCCCATGCCCGCCCGGTGGCTGCCCTGGCCGGTGAACAGGTACGCGGTCGTGGGCCGCTCGCCCGCCGCGCCCCGCACGGTGCGCGGCCCCGCACGGCCCGCCGCGAGGTCCGCCAGCGCCGTCAGCGCCCCCTCACGCCCGCCGGGCAGGACGGCCGCCCGGTGGCGCAGGTGACTGCGCCCGAGGGCCAGCGCCCGCCCGACCTCCGCGTCCGTCCACGGGGTCCCCGTACCGTTCGCGCGGGCGGTCCCCGTCTCCTTGAGCCGGGCCAGCAGCCGCCCGGCCTGGGCCCGCAGGGCGTCCTGGGAACGGGCCGACAGCAGCCACGGCGCGGGCGGCTCCGGCAGGCGGGGCGGTGCCGCCGGGCCGGGCGCACCGGCGGCGGGGACGGGCGCCTCCGGGGCCTGCTCCAGGATCACGTGGGCGTTGGTCCCGCTGATCCCGAACGAGGACACCCCGGCCCGCCGGGCCCGCTTGCGGTCCGGCCACGGAACCGACTTCGTCAGCAGTTCGACGGCCCCGGCCGACCAGTCGACGTGCGGGGTCGGCTCGTCCACATGGAGCGTGCGCGGTACCACCCCGTGCCGGATCGCCTCCACCATCTTGATCACGCCGGCGACGCCCGCCGCCGCCTGGGTGTGCCCGATGTTCGACTTGAGGGAGCCCAGCAGCAGCGGCTCGCCCGCCGGCCTGCCCTGCCCGTACGCGGCGAGCAGTGCCCGCGCCTCGATCGGGTCGCCGAGCCGGGTGCCCGTACCGTGCGCCTCCACCACGTCGACCTGCTGCGGCGCCAGCCGCGCCGACGCCAGCGCCTGCGCGATGACCCGCTCCTGCGTGGGCCCGTTGGGCGCGGTCAGGCCGTTGCTCGCCCCGTCCTGGTTGACGGCCGAGCCGCGCAGCACGGCCAGGATCCGGCGGCCGTTGCGCCGGGCGTCCGAGAGCCGCTCCAGCAGGACCAGGCCGACGCCCTCGGCGAAGCCCGTTCCGTCCGCCGCCGCCGCGAACGCCTTGCACCGGGCGTCCGGCGACAGCCCGCGCTGCCGGCTGAACTCCACCAGCAGCAGCGGCGTCGCCATCACGGTCACCCCGCCGGCCAGCGCGAGATCGCACTCCCCGCCCCGCAGGGACTGGGCCGCCAGGTGCATCGCCACCAGGGAGGACGAGCAGGCCGTGTCGAGCGTGACGGCCGGCCCCTCCAGCCCCAGGTGGTAGGCGACCCGTCCGGACGCCACGCTGGTCGCGTTGCCCGTCATCAGGTGCCCCTCGTACCCGTCCGGCACCTCGGCGGGCGGTGGTACGTACGCCTGGGAGACGACCCCGGCGAACACGCCCGTCCGGCTGCCGTGCAGCGAGGCCGGCGCGATCCCGGCGCGCTCGAAGGTCTCCCACGCCACCTCCAGCAGCAGCCGCTGCTGGGGGTCCGTGGCGATCGCCTCGCGCGGCCCCATCCCGAAGAACGCCGCGTCGAACCGGCCCGCCTCGTGCAGGAAGCCGCCCTCCCGCGTGTACGTCGTGCCCGGCCGGTCCGGGTCCGGGTCGTAGAGCCCGTCCAGGTCCCAGCCCCGGTCCAGCGGCAGACCGGAGACCGCGTCGCGCTCCTCGGACACCAGCTCCCACAGCGCCTCGGGGGAGTCGACGCCGCCCGGGAAGCGGCAGCCCATCGCCACGATCGCGATCGGCTCGCGGCCGCGGTCCTCCAGCTCCCGGATCTTGCGCTTGGCCTGCTTCAGGTCGGCCGTCGCCCGCTTCAGATAGTCGCGGAGCCGGTCCTCGTTGGTGGCGTTGCCGCCGTTGCCGCCGTTGCCGCCGTTGCCGCCGTTGCCGGTGGTGTCTCCGGTGGTGTTGCCGCTCATCGCCGTCACACTTTCCGCCCCGAAGGTCCTAGGAGGCATCGAATTCCCCGTCCAGTTCGCGGAACAGTTCCTCGTCGGTGGCCTCCGCGAGGTCACCGATCCCGTCCGGGACCGGGCCGTCCGCCGGCCCGGCCTCCTCCTCCCACCGCCACAGCGCGGCCCGCAGCCGGTCCCGCAGCGCGGCGAAGTCCGGGCTGTCGAAGGTGACCGAGGCCAGCAGCCGGTCCAGGTCGGCGGCCGCGTCGCCCGGCGCCAGCAGCCCCAGCAGGTGCCCGGCCAGGGCCTCGGGCGTCGGGAAGTCGAACACCAGCGTCGTCGGCAGCCGCAGCCCGGTCGCCGCGACGATCCGGTTGCGCAGCTCCACCGAGGTCAGGGAGTCGAAGCCGATCTCCTTGAACGCCCGGTCCGCCGCGATGCCATCGGCGGCCGTGTGGCCGAGCACCGCCGCGACCTGGTCCCGCACCAGGGTCAGCACCACGCGCTCCCGCTCCGGCCCGTGCAGGGCCGTCAGCCGCTCCGCGAAGCCCTGCGCCGACACCCGGACCGCCTGGGCGGCCCGGCGTACGCCCGGCCCGCGGACGAGCGCGCGGAGCACCGCCGCGACCCCCTCCGGACCCGCCCGGTCCCGCAGCGCGGCCAGGTCCAGCGGCGCGGGCGCCAGCAGCGGCTGCCCGGCCGCCAGCGCCGCGTCGTACAGCGCCATTCCCTCGGGCACGGTCATCGGGACCAGCCCGCCGCGGCCGATCCGGGCCAGGTCCGCGTCGGCCAGGTGCCCGGTCATCCCGCTGGCTTCCTCCCACATGCCCCAGGCCAGTGACACGGCCGGCAGGCCGAGCGCCCTCCGGTGCACGGCCAGGGCGTCCAGGAACACGTTCGCCGCCGCGTAGGTGGCCTGCCCGGCGCCGCCGAGCAGACCCGAGGCGGAGGAGAACAGTACGAACGAGGACAGGTCGAGCCCCCGGGTCAGCTCGTGCAGGTGCCAGGCCGCGTCCACCTTGGGGCGCAGGACCGCCTCGGTCTTCTCCGGCGTCAGCGAGGCCAGCACGCCGTCGTCCAGCACGCCCGCCGCGTGGACCACGTCCGTGAGCGGATGTGCGGGGTCGACCGACGCGAGCAGGGACGCCAGAGCCTCCCGGTCGGCGGTGTCGCAGGCGACGATCCGCACCCGCGCCCCCAGCCCGGTCAGTTCCGCCTCCAGCTCCCGCGCCCCGGGGGCCTGCGGGCCCCGGCGGCCGGTCAGCAGCAGGTCGCGCACCCCGCGTTCGGTCACCAGGTGGCGTGCCAGCGCCGACCCCAGCGTGCCGGTACCACCGGTGATCAGCACCGTTCCCGGCCGGGACGGCGCGGGCAGCGTGAGGACGACCTTGCCGACCTGGCGGGCCTGCGCGAACCAGCGGAACGCGTCCGGCGCCCGGCCGACGTCCCAGGTCGTCACCGGCAGCGGCTCCAGCCCGCCGTCCTCGAAGAGGGCGAGGACGGCGGTCAGCGCCGCGCCCACCGCGTCCGGGTCCATGTCCAGCAGCTCGAAGGGCTGGTACGCGACCCCCGGCCGGACCGCGGCGACCGCCTCCGGATCCCGCGGATCGGCGATTCCCATCTCCACGAACCGTCCGCCCGGCCCCAGCAGCCGCAGCGACGCGTCGATGAACTCCCCGGTCAGGGAGTTCAGCACCACGTCCACCCCGTCACCGCCGGTGGCCGCGAGGACGCTCTCCTCGAAGCCGGTGGTCCGGGAGGAGGCGAGGTGCGCCCCGTCCACGCCGAGCGCCCGCAGCGCACCCCACTTGGCGGGGCTCGCCGTCGCGAACACCTCGGCGCCCAGCCGGCGGGCCAGTTGCAGCGCGGCCAGGCCCACTCCGCCCGCGGCGGAGTGGATCAGCACCCGCTCGCCGGACCGCAGCCCGGCCAGCTCCACCAGCCCGTAGTACGCGGTCGTGAACACCGCCGGGACACCGGCGGCCTGCGCGAAGGACCAGCCGTCCGGGATACGGGCGATCAGCCGCCGGTCGGCCACCGCCACCGGGCCCACCGCACCCGGCACCAGCCCGAACACCCGGTCGCCGACCGCCAGCCCCTCGACTCCGGGACCCGTCTCCAGGACGGTGCCGGCGGCCTCGGTCCCCAGCGGGGCACCGGCCGGCACCATGCCCAGAGCGGTCAGCACGTCCCGGAAGTTCAGCCCCGCCGCCCGCACGGCGATCCGTACCCGGCCCTCGGCCAGCGGCGCTTCCGCCTCCGGGCAGGGGGCGGCGAACAGGTCGTCGGGAGTGCCGCCCGGGGTCGACAGCCGCCAGGGCCCGCCCTCGACGGGCGCGGCCAGCGGGTCGCCGCCGGGCGCGGCCACCAGCCTCGGGACGAGGATCCGGCCCTCCCGCAGGGCGAACTGGGGCTCTCCGGTGCCGAGCGCGGAGTCCAGCGCCCCGCGCGACGGCGAGGCTTCGTCCGGATCGTCGACGTCGACCAGGACGATACGGCCCGGGTTCTCGGTGGCCGCCGACCTGACCAGCCCCCACAGCGGGGCGGTCGCCAGATCGGGCGCGTCACCGGGCCCGGCCGCGACGGCGCGCCGGGTCAGCACCACCAGCGTGCCGTCCGTGTCCCGCTCGATCCAGTCCCGCAGCCGGCCGAGGACGTCCGCCAAGGCGGCGCGCACCGCTTCGGGAGCCGGGCCCGCGTGGGGGCCCGTCGCGTCGAGCAGCTCGTACGGGCCCACCTCGGCGGGCTCCGACGGCTCGGACACCTCCGTCCACACCGGTTCGTACAGCGACCGGACGCCGGACGGGCGCCTGCCCGAAGGGAACTGCCCCGGCCGGAGGGGCCGCAGCGTCAGCGCGCCGACCGTCAGCACGGGAGCCCCGGCCGGGTCGGCGACCGAGAAGGTCACGGAGTCCTGCCCGCCGGAGCCCGGCGAGACGGTCACCCGCAGCGCGGTCGCCGCCGTGGCCCGGAGGGAGACGTCGCTCCAGGAGAACGGGAGCCGGACGCCGTCGCCCAGGAACCCGCCGAGCGCCATGGTGTGCAGGGCGGAGTCCAGCAGCGCCGGGTGGAGCGTGAAGCGGGCCGCGTCGTCGTGGTACTCCGGCGCGAGCGAGACCTCCCCGTACACGGTGTCGCCGTCGCGCCAGGCGGCCGTGAGGTTCCGGAAGGCGGGCCCGTACCCGTACCCCAGGCGGTCCAGGTCCTCGTACAGGTCCGCCACGTCGAGGGGCTCGGCCCCCGCGGGCGGCCAGACCTCCTCCGCCGGGGGAGCGGCCGCCGCGTGCGGCGCCGGGGCCAGGGTGCCGGAGGCGTGCCGGGTCCACCGCGCCGGCTCGGCCTCCGCGTCCTCGGCGGCACCGTTCTCGGGCCGGGAGTGCACCGAGACCCGGCGCAGGCCGGCCTCATCCGGGGCCTGGACCGTGACCTGGACGCGGGTGCTGCCGCGTTCGGGCACGAACAGCGGCGCCTCCAGGGTCAGTTCGTCCACCCGATCGGCCTGCGCCTGCTGTCCGGCCCGAAGGGCGAGCTCCAGCAGGGCGGTGGCGGGCAGCAGGGCGGTGCCGTTCACCGCGTGATCGGCGAGCCAGGCGTGCGAGGCCGCCGAGATACGTCCGGTGAGCAGCACGGAGTCACCATCGGCGAGCGTCGTGACCGCCGTGAGGAACGGATGGTCGCTCGCGTCGAGCCCGAGGCTGCCCGCGTCACTGTGAGCGGCAGGGCCTTCGAGCCAGTAGCGGTGGTGTTGGAAGGGGTAGGTGGGGAGGTTGGTGGGGGGTGTGGTGGGGGGTGTGGTGTGCCAGGTGGTGGGGGTGCCGTAGGTGTGGTGGTGGGCGAGGTGGGTGTGGAAGTGGGCGAGGGTGCCTTGGTTGCGGCGGAGGGTTCCGGTGGTGAGGGGTGTGGTGGGGAGGTTGGTGTGGGTTTCGAGGGTGTCTTGGATGGCGGTGGTGA